>JBJMQN010000175.1:0-4373 GCA_045802665.1 Myxococcaceae bacterium
AGACCTGGTCGTTGCCGCTGAAGTTCACGACGATCGCCGGCTTTGCAGGCGAGTTCAAGGAGAAGGATCTGCCGACAGGCGACTACAGCGCCGTCGTGTTCCAGCAGAAGCCATATCAGGAGATCGCGCGGCGGCCTTTCAAGATCGAGGCGTACCGGATCCCGCAGTTCGAGGTGCAGCTGTCGTCTCCCTCGACCGTTCGGCTGGACGCGCCGTTCAAGGTGAAGGCGGTGGCGCGCTACTACGCGGGCGGCAATGTCGCCGGACAGCCGGTCAGTTGGACCGTCACGAGACGGCCCTGGTACTACGTGCCGAAGGGTCGCGAGGGGTTCCTGTTCGCGTCCTCCACGCAGTTCGCTCGCGAAGGCCAGACGCGCGCGCCGGAGACGATCCGCCGCAACGCGACGCTGACGGACGACGGCGCGGACGAGCTCACCGTGAATCCGCAGCTGGATCTCGACGGCAGCGCGCGCGTCTACCGGTTCGAGACGACGGTGACCGGCGCGGACAATCAGCCCGTCAGCGCGGCCGCCGAAGTGAAGGCGCTGCCGCCATTCGTGCTGGGAATGAAGCTGCCGCGCTACTCGGAGAAGCCGTTCGAGCTGAAGCCGGAGCTCATTGCAGTCGGCGTCGACGACAAGCTGCTCAAGGGTCAGGACGTGCTGGTGCGGCTGTACAAGCGCATCTGGCACAGCCAGCTCCGCGAGACACACTTCGCGACGGGCGATGCGAAGTACGTGACCGAGCAGGAGGACGTGAAGCTCTCCGAGAAGCAGGTCACGACGGAGCTCAATCCGGTCATCCCATCGTTTGACCTCAAAGAATCCGGCGTCTACGTCGTCGAGCTCGTCGCGCGCGACAAGCTGGGCCGGGTGCAAACGCTCTCCGCGGATCTGTACGTGGGCGGCCAGACGCCTGTCGCGTGGAAGAAGTCCCGCGAGGGCGTCTTCGAGCTCACCACCGACAAGCAGAAGTACAAGCCGGGCGAGACGGCGAAGGTGATCATCCAGAGCCCGTTCCAGAGCGGCAGTGCGCTCGTCGTCGTCGAAGAGCCGGGCGGCAACACGTACACCTGGCATGAAGTCTCGGGCGGCAAGGCGGTGCACGAGCTCGTCATCAAGCCGAACCACGTCCCGAACGTGTCCTTGCACGTGGCGCTGATGCGAGGACGAATCGGCGAGGGCAAGACGGAGGATGCGCGCTACCGGCCGCAGACTCTCGGCGCGTCGCTCGATGTCGAAGTGGAGCCGGTGCGGAATCAGGTGTCGGTCGAGCTGAAGCATCCGGAATCCGCTCGACCGGGGACGACGGTGCCGGTGGAGCTGACGCTGAAGGACGACAAGGGCGCGCCGGTCTCGGGCGAGGTGACGCTGTGGCTCGTGGATGAGGCGGTGCTGTCGCTGTCACCGGAAGGGCCGCTTGATCCGCTCACTGCGTTCATCATCCGCAACGCGCGCGGCACGACGGTGCGGGACACGCGCAACACGCTGGTCGGCAAGCTGTTCGAACAGGAAGAAGAGCCCGGCGGCGACGGCTCCGAGGAAGAGCCCGCGGAGCAGATGACCGGCAAGCGGCTGGTGCGGAAGAACTTCCAGACCGTGCCGTACTACCAGGCGACCTTGAACGTTCCTGCGAGCGGCAAGCTGACCGTGCAGGTCCCGCTCTCCGACGATCTCACCAACTTCCGAGTCCGAGCGGTCGCCGCGTCCGGCATTCAGCGCTTCGGCTTCAAGCAGGACGTGCTGAAGGTCCGGCTCCCGGTGCTCGTGCAGCCGCAGCTGCCCCGCTTCGTGCGGATGGGCGATCGCTTCTGGGGCGGCGCCGTCGGCCGAGTCGTCGAGGGTGAAGGCGGCCCGGGGCTCCTGGCGATCAAGATGAGCGGACCTGTGGAAGCGGCGACGGTGCAGAAGCCGATCGATCTGCAGCTCAATAAAGCAATGAGCTTCGTGACGCCGGTGACGGTGAAGAACACGGACGTCTCCAAGCCTTCGTCGCTCACGGTGAAAGTCGACGTCGAACGGAAGTCCGACAAGGCGGGAGACGCGTTCGAGGTGAACATCCCGGTGCTGCCGGATCGCTTCGTGGAGAAATACGCGTACTTCGACACGCTGAAGGCGGGCGCGACGAAGCTGAAGGGTCCGCCGGAGCCCGCTCGGCCGGGGACTGCGTCGCAGCAGATTCTGGCGACGTCGATTCCCGGCGTGCTCGAGATCTTCTCCGCGGTGGATTACCTCTCCGAGTACCCGCACGGCTGCCTCGAGCAGAAGCTGTCGCAGCTGTATCCGGACGTCGCGCAGTCGGTGATCTTCCAGAAGCTCGGGCTGCAGACCGCGTTCAGCAAGCAGGTCTCGGGGCACGTGAAGCGGCTGCAGGAGGAGATGCCCAGCTACCAGGACTCGACGGGACTCTTCGCGTTCTGGCCCGGCGGTCCGGGCGACGTGCAGGTGACGGCGCAGGCGGTGGAGTTCCTCGGCGCGGCGAAGAAGGCCGGGATGCCGGTGGACGAGAAGCTTCAGTCTCGAGCGATTGACGCATTGAAGCGCGTGCTCCGGAGCGACTACGCCGGGCTGCTCGCGGATTGGCGCTACGACCAGCAGACCGCCGCGCTGCGAGCGCTCACCCGAGTGGGTCAGCTCGACGAGAACTACCTCATCGATCTTTTCCACCAGCGCGATCGGTTCGACACCATGTCGCTCGCCGATCTGGCGCTGACGATGACGACGTCGCCCGCGACCTATCGGACGAATCTGGAGGCGATGAAGGGCGAGCTCTGGGACAGCGTCATCATCAAGCTCAACAAGGGCCAGCCGTACTTCGAAGGGATCAAGACGCGGCGCACGTACTGGGGCTACGGCTATCTCTCGTCGACGCCGTCCACCGTGGCGACCGTGTTCGAGGCGCTGCTGTGGATCGATCCGACCGACAAGCGGCATGACCTCCTGCGCGACGCCCTCCTCTCCTACGCGAGCGCGGACAAGGGCTTCGGCAACACCTTCGAGAACCGCCGAGCCATTGCCGCGCTCTCCGTCTACCTCGACCGCGCGAAGCCGAACGTGCCGGAGAGCACGATTGCGCTCTCGTACGGCGCGACGTTGAAGGTGGATGGAACGAACAAGACCGCGCGCGCCGCGATCGCCTCCGACGAGCAGATCACCGCGAACGTCACCGGCGGCCCGGTCGGAATCCGGATGGCGTACGAGTACGTGCCGGCGTCGTCAGGCGACAAGGTCACCTCGCAGCAGAAGGGCTTCGTCGTGTCGCGGAGCGAGACGCTGATCCACTCCGACGGCTCGCCGGACACGCACTTCGAGGACAAAGCGGGGACGACGCAGACGTTGAAGCTCGGCGACATTCTGGAGCTCCACACGCAAATCACCGTGGACGAAGAGCGAGTGCACGTGGCGCTGGTGGTCCCGTTCGCCGCGGGAATGGAGCCGCTCAATCCGGAGCTTTCGAACGCGAGCTCGGATGCGAAGCCGTCGCAGGCGGATTCGATCACGCCGTCGTACGTGCAGCGGCTCGACAACGAGGTCCGCTACTACTTCCTCCGCCTGCCGCGCGGGACGCACACCTTCCACTTCCGAGTGAGAGCCGCGACCGAGGGCAGCTTCACGCACCCGCCGCCGTGGGCCGAGCAGATGTACCGGGAAGAGGTGCGCGGCCGCGGCGAGGGACTGCGGATCGTCGTCAAGGGCGAGAACGAGAGGTAGCGCGTGCGCGGGCTCGGGCACAGGCTTCGCAAGAAGCGCGCGCGGATTGCACTCGGCGCGGTCGTGGCCGCCGTGCTCTGCGGCTTCTTCGTCCACTCCCTGCAGCGGAGCCTCCTCACCTACTCGCCGTCGAAGTTGATCCTCGATCGACGCGGGCGCTACCTCGGAGAAGTGCCGGGCGCGGGTGGTGAGCTGGGGTACTGGCCGGTCCCGTACGTGCTCCCGGAGAAAGTGGTCGCAGCGACGATCATCACCGAGGACCAGCACTTCCACGATCACCCGGGCGTGTACCTGCCCTCCATCGCTCGCGCGATTGCACAGAACGCGCGGAACCACCGCGTGATCTCCGGCGCCTCGACGATCGCGATGCAGGTCGCGCGGATGCAGTCGCCCGGCGGCAGAAACTTTCTCCGCAAGCTCACCGAAGCGGCGGAAGCGCTCGCGCTGGTCAACGATCACGGCCACGAGCAGGTGCTGCGCCAGTACCTGACGATCGCGCCGTATGGAAACCGCGCGCATGGGATCGTCCGAGCGGCTCGCCTCTACTTCGACAAGCCGGTGGAGGATCTGAGCTGGGCGCAGTCCGCCTTCCTCGCCGGCCTGCCACAGATGCCCGGCCGCATGAACCCCTGGGACACCGACGGCTATCAGCGTGCGCTCAAG
>JBJMQN010000176.1:0-3212 GCA_045802665.1 Myxococcaceae bacterium
GATCTCCTCGGTGCCGGTGCGCGAGTTGTCTCCCTGCGCGCCCGCTTTCAGGGGACCTGTGACCAGCCAGTTCTCCACGAGGCTGACCGCGATCCAGTTCATCATGATCGTGGAGATGACCTCGTGCACTCCGCGATGCACCTTGAGCGCCGTCGGGATGATCGCCCACACCGCGCCCGCGAACGCCGCTGCGACCAGACAAACGAGAGGATGAATCCCCTCGGGCAGCGGCAGGTACGCGCCCACGACCGCCGCGAACAGCCCGCCCCACATGAGCTGTCCCTGCGCGCCGATGTTGAAGAGCCCGACCTTGAACGCGACCGCGACGGAGAGCCCGGTGAGCAAGAGGATCGCCGCCTTGCTCCCGCTCTCGCCCAGGGGACGTGTGATCGCGGAGAGATTCCCGGTGTCGAAGAGCGACGGAAAATCTCCGATGCCGCCCCAGAGCATCTGCACGTACGCGTCGATCGCGACGAGCCAGTCGTTGCGGGTCAGCGCGATCGCGAGGAAGCAGACGACCAGCGCGAGCAGAATCGAGAGCAGCGACGGAACGGCAGCGCGCAGCGATCGCTTCACCGCGGACTCACCCGGCACGCGCCGCCTCCGACCCGAGCATCAGGTGGCCGATTCGCCGCTCCTCGAACTCCGAGCGCGGAAGCTCCGCGACGATGCGGCCGTCGAAGATCACGTAGAGGCGGTGAGACAGCGCCATCACCTCTTCGAGATCGAGCGACACCAGCAGCACCGCGCCGCCCGAAGCCGCATGCTCGGTCAGGCTCTTTCGCACCCGGGCTATTGCCGCGATGTCCAGCCCGCGCGTCGGCTGCACCGCCACCAGCAGCTTCGGCTTCTCACTCACCTCGCGCGCGACGACCACCTTCTGCTGATTTCCGCCTGAGAGCGCCTGCATCGACGCTTCCGGATCGCGCGGCCGGACATCGAATTTTTCCAACTCCGCCTCGGCAAGAGCCCTCCGCGCCTTGAAGTCGATCAGCGCGCCGGACCGGTGCCTTCCAAGCGCGAGGTTCTCCTCCACCGTGAACCCGCTCACCATTGCGTGGCGGTGCCGGTCCTCCGGGATGTGCGCGACGCCACTCTGACGGAGCAGGGCAGGGGAGGGCTGCAACAGCGCGACGCCGTTCAATTCGAAGACGCCGGTGCAATCGCGAAGGCCGGTCACCACCTCGGCGAGCTCGCGTTGACCATTGCCGTCCACACCCGCGATGCCGACGATCTCGCCCGCTCGGATCTCCAGCGAGATGTCGCGCAGCGCAGCAAGGCCCGTGTTCCCCCTCGCGGAGACGGCCGCCAACCGCAGCACGCGGTTCGAGCCCGTGGGTGGCGCAATGAGCGGCTCCAGCGGCGGGACCGCCGCGCCCACCATCAGCTCGGCGAGCTTTGCCGCTGACGCCTCCGCCTGTGAAACGACCGCGACGAGCTTCCCGCGCCGCATGACCGCGATTCGCTCCGCGAACGCGACCACCTCTTTCAACTTGTGGCTGATGAGCACCACCGTCGTGCCCTCCGCCGACAGGCGCCGGATCACCGCGAACAGCTCGTCCGCTTCCTGCGGTGTGAGGACGGCGGTGGGCTCGTCGAGGATGAGCACCTTCGCGCCGCGATGCAGCGCCTTCAGGATCTCCACCTTCTGCCGCGAGCCGACGGAGAGGTTCTCCACGATCGCTTTCGGATCCACCTTGAAGCCGAAGCGCGCCGACAGCTCCGCGACCTCGCGGTCGGCACGTTCGAGATCCAGCAGCGCCCCACCCCGCACCGGCTCCGCGCCGAGCACGATGTTCTCCGCGACGGACAGCGTGGGCACGAGCATGAAGTGCTGATGCACCATGCCGATCCCCAGCGAGATCGCCTCGCGCGGGCTGCGAAGAAAAACCGGCTTGCCGTTCACCGAGAGCTCGCCCGTATCGGGCCGGTACAGCCCGTACAGCACGTTCATCAGCGTGGATTTGCCCGCGCCGTTCTCTCCGACGATCGCCAGCCGTTCGCCGGACCGAATCTCCAGCGACACGTCGTCCAGCGCCTGCACATTGCCGTAGCGTTTGGAGATGTGGCTGAGCTGGATCAGAGCGGTCCCTTGAACGCGGCGAGATCGGTCACGTTCGAGGGTACCTTGATCTCGCCGTTGATCACCTTCTGGCGCAGCGCCTCCACCTTCTGCAACGCCTCCGCCTTGCCCGGGAAGTCGACGCGGACCTCGGCGTACGTCACGCCCTGCTGCTTGAGTCCCAGCGCGGAGTCACCGGGTTCGAACTTGCCGTCCGCCAGCGCTCGCACGGTGTCGTAGACGGCGAGGTCCACGCGCTTCACCATCGAGGTGAGCACCGCGTCCGGCGCGAGGTGCGACTGATCGGAATCCACGCCGATCACCCAGACGGGCTTCCCCGACGCCCTCGCTTCCTTCACCGCCTGAATCACGCCCACGCCATCCGAGCCCGCCGCGTGGAAGATCACGTCCGCGCCCTTCGCGAGCAGATCGGAGGCGACCTGCTTTCCCGCCTGCACGTTGTCGAAGCTGCCGGTGTACGTGACGAGGATCTTCTTCGCGGCGTCAGGGTTGGTGACCGAGAGGCCCGCTCGGAACCCGGCCTCGAACTTCTTGATCAACGGAATCTCCATCCCGCCGACGAAGCCCACGTTCCCTGACTTCGTGACGAGGCCCGCCAGCGCGCCGACGAGGAAGCTGCCCTCCTCTTCGCGGAACACCACCGTCTTCACGTTCGGCAGCGTGTACGGCTTGCCCTGCGGATCCAGCAGCGGCGAATCGATCAGTAGAAACTTCGTGTTCGGATTCCGCTTCGCCACGGCTTCGGTCGCGTTCTCCAGCATGAAGCCGGTTCCGATGACGAGCCCGGCGCCCTTCTGCACGAGCAGATCCATGTTCGGCTCGTAGTCCTCCTGCGCCTTGCTGTTGAGGACGATGGGGCTGACCGCCACCTTCTCGATCTTCGGCTGATGGTCTTTCAGGTCCGGGGTGATCGACTGGGAGATCTCATCCGCCGGCGCCGGCACGTAGCCATTTCCGGAGAACTTCACGCCCGCCGCCCAGAGCTCGAGCCCCCGCAGCGCCGAATCATTGAAGGACTGATCGCCGCGACCGCCGACGTCCACGACCAGCCCCACCTGAAGCGACTTCGGGCCTTCGCCTGTAGGCGGGGTCTCCTTCTTCTTGCAGCCGGAGACCAGCAGCACCGCAC
>JBJMQN010000177.1:0-3791 GCA_045802665.1 Myxococcaceae bacterium
CTCCCTTGACGACGGTGTGGACCTCGCCGGGCGCCGTCTCCTTCGCGTCCTTGTTCATCTTCACGTGATCGCCGCCCTGCTTCTGGTCGACGACCTCCGCGCCCTCGTTCTCCTGCCCCATGTTCTCGCTGTTGCCCTGGGTGCCTTGATCTTCGGTCGTCTGATCGTCTCCGCCCTGCTGGGCGAGGGCGAGCTGGGGTGCGGCGGCGACCGTCATGCACAGCGCGGTGAGGAGGGACTTACGCATGGTGCTGTCCTTTCAAAATCAATGGAGCGCGGCGAGCCGCTGCTGAGCCTGCGTTGCGGCCGGCGTTCCCGGATACGACTCGACGACCCTGGAGTAGAGCGCTTTCGCGTCGCTGGTCTGGTTGAGCTTCACGCGGCACTCGGCGAGCTTGAGCATCGCGTCCACCGTGGCGTCTCCCGCCGGATAGCCGGCGACGACCAGGTTGAACATTCTTGCAGCGCCGTCCGGATCGCCCACGCCCATCAGGCCGACGCCGGCGAAGTAGAGCGCGTTGTCCGCCTTCTGGTGGCGCGGGTTCTGGGCGGCGAACGTCTGCAGCTTGAGGATCCCGCCTTCCACGTTGCCGGTCTTGAGCGACTCGAGCCCCTCGTTGAACTGCGCGTCCAGCAGCTCCGCGGTCTGCTGAGAGCTCTGCTGCGAGCTGGCGGCGGCCGGCTGATCGTCGTCGCCGGACTGGGGCGTGTTGAGATCGGAGAACACCTCCGGCGGCGGCTCGACGACGGCCACGCGCGTGTCGATCTTCGGCGCCGGTTCGGCCTTCGGCTTGAGCTTGACGACGGTGAGCTCCGGCACCGCGCCGTCCGGCTTCTGCGCGGCGGGCTGAGCCTTCGACTGCGCGCGCGCGGTGAAGACCGCCTGCGCGTCCTCCAGCCTCTCGATGCGGGACTCGAGGCGCTGGTTCGTCTCGCGCTGCGCACGAAGCTCCGCCTTGAGCTCTGACAGCTCGCGCTGCGACCCGGAGTCCGAAGCGCAACCCACGAGCATCAAGAGCCCACTCACACAAGGCGCGATGGCGAAGAGACGACGGATGGTGCTGCTCCTGCGAACACGGCGATGACCGGCGAACACGAAGCCGTCAGCCGAGAGAGAAAAAGAGCGCGGAACGCGCGGTGACGCCAGTTTTTTGACCGTGTCCAGGCGATTCATGGGAAGCGGCAGGTGAGAAAGGCCATGTGGCGACCTGTTGCACCTCTGTCGCGACGGTGAGAGTAGAACCTCGCGTCGCAGTGGGTGCAATGAGGCAGGACTTCCACGTGGGACTCCGCCACACCTGAAGCCCTCAGCGACCGCGTCACCGCGTACGCGAGATCGAGGTGAGGCTTCGGACCCGCGCGCGACACCGCCCCTTCGCCAAACTTCCGCTGAAACTTCTCCGCGAGCTCGTCCGAGACCTCGTAGCAGCAGGCGCGGATGTGCGGTCCGATGGCGGCGCGCAGATCCTCTGGACGGCTGCCTCTGGCGATGAGCGCCTCCACCGCCCGAGCGCCAATCTCCAGCTCCGTCCCCTTCCATCCCGAATGCACCGCCGCGATCCGGCGTCCGACCGGATCCTCGATCAGCAGCGGGATGCAGTCCGCGACGCGGATCCCCAGCGTCTCCCCTTCCCGAGCGCTGACGATGCCATCCGCCTCGGCGAACGCGTGAGGGATCGCTGAGCCTTTTTCGGTCTGGGGCGGCTCCGCGATCCTGTCGCCGTGCACCTGCGAGATCGTTCGAAGCGCCGTCACGTCGAACCCGCCCGCCTCCGCGAGCCGCCGCACGTTCTTCTCCACGTTCGCGCGATCGTCGCCGGTGGACGCGCCCAGATTCAGCGACTCAAACGGCCGCGGCGACACCCCGCCCTCGCGCGTCGGGAAGCCGTGGGGAACGGAGAGGAGCTTCGATCGGAGGAGCTGAACGGACACGGACCGCAGCGTAAGCCCCTGAATGGACGGGAGTAAAAAAGGGGTAAGAGGATTTTCTGCGCTCGCCGAGCGGCCTGGCGTTTCGTCGAACGTTTGACAGGGCGCGTCATCACGTCGAACAATCCCGCCTCTTATGGCGTCTGGCGGCGTGGCGAAAAAACTGGTGCTGGGGATCGGTGTGCCCGGTCTGGTCATCGCCATCGCCGGCGTGCTGCTGCTGTGGAGCCGCGCGGACGCCCTCGTCGCGGATTCCGGCGCCACCACCGCTCAGCTCAACGCGATCTTCGGACAGGCGGTGACCTCGGTCATCGTGTTCTTCCTGGCCATCGGCGTCGCGAGCTTCGTCACGGTGCACTTCTTCATCGGGAAGCCGCTGCGGAGACTCGCTCGGCTGATGCGGCGGGCGGAGGAAGGCGACCTCGTGGTCCGCGCGGATGATTCGCCGAACGACGAGATTGGTCAGCTCTCGCACGCGTTCAACTCGATGCTGCAGCGGCTCACCTCGATGAAGGTGAACGAGATTGATACGTCCCGCGATCTCGCCGCCGCGCACGAGGAGCTCTCGCTCAAGAAGCAGCTCGAGGTCGCGAACGAGAGCCTGAACCGGCGCGTGTCGGATCTGTCGCTGCTCTACGACGTCTCGCGGTCGTTGAACGCCACGCTGCAGCTTCCGGAGCTCCTCTCGCAGATCAGCCAGCTCGTGGGCGATCGGCTGAAGGTGCCGAAGTTCTCGATCATGCTGCTCGCCGAGGACGGCCGGCTCGAAGTGAAGAGCGCGTATCCGCTGACCGAAGGCGTGCTCGGCATGACGTTCGAGCTGGGCCACGGCGCCTGCGGACGTGCGGCGAAGTCGAAGAAGTCGGTGTACCTGGCGGACCTGGGCGCGGACACGGAGGTCTACGTACGCCGCAAGGCAGGCGCTCCGGAGACGGGCTCGCTGCTCTCGGTGCCGATGATCCACAAGGACGCGGTGCTGGGCGTGCTCAACCTGGAGCGCCCGGACAAGGCCGCGTTCGCCCCCGAAGAGATTGAGCTCATCAACGCCGTCGCGGACCAGGCGGCAATCGCCGTTCAGAACGCCCGGCTGCACGAGCAGACCGTCGCGCTCTCCATCACCGATCCGCTCACCGGCGCCCCGAACCGGCGGCATCTGATGACGCGGCTGGAGATGGAGATCGCCCGCGCGAACCGCTTCGGCACGCAGCTGTCGGTGCTGATGGTGGACATCGATCACTTCAAGCAGCTCAACGATCTCAACGGCCACCGCGCCGGCGACGACGTGCTTCGCCAGGTCTGCGAGCTGATGAAGGCGAGCGTCCGCAAAGTGGATCTGCTCGCGCGCTACGGCGGCGAGGAGTTCATGATCGTCCTGCCGCAGGTCACCAAGGACGAGGGCTGGGAGGTCGCGGAGAAGCTCCGCCGAGCGGTGGAAGACCTCGCCTCCGATTACGGCGCTTCGCAGCCGCTGGGCAAGCTCACCATCTCAGTGGGCCTCGCGAACCTGCCGGTGGACGCGACCACGCAGGAGGACCTCGTGGATTGTGCGGACTCCGCGCTCTACGCGTGCAAGCGCGCGGGGCGGAACAAGGCGATCGCGTACGCGCAGGGGATGGAGCTGCACCCCGGACGTGAACGCGGACCGCACGCGGCGAAGCGCCGGAAGACGGGCGAGATTCCGCTGGCGAGCACGGGCTCCGGCAGCTGACGCATCGGACCGCCGGCCCGCTGCCCACCGCGCCCAACGCCGCTCCGACGCTCCGACGCTCCGACGCTCCGACGCTCCAGAGCGAGAAGCTACGGCACCACGATCGCGCGCAGGAACTTCCCGCCTCGCTGCGTGACGACGCGCATCAGCAGCA
>JBJMQN010000178.1:0-2367 GCA_045802665.1 Myxococcaceae bacterium
CGCCGCGAGCGACACCCGCTTCGCCTCCGAGTACAGCTTCGCGAGCGTCTTCGCCTCCAGCGCCCGCATGTCGATCGAGACCTCGGTGCGGCCCGGAACGGCCGTGACGAAGTTCGGCTCCACCTTCACCACGCCACACGTCGCGACGACGCGCGTGCGAGGCGTCTTCCCCGAGAGCCGCGTCGCCACTTCCTGAGCGGACAACGCGAATCGCGCCGCTGCGAGGAACGCATCCTGCCGGAGATGCAACGGTGCCGCGCCCGAGTGCGCCGCCTGTCCCACGAAGCGTAAGTGGTGGCGTTCGACGCCCATCGTTCCAAGCACCACGCCCACCGGCTTCTTCATCTCCTGCAGCACCGGGCCCTGCTCGATGTGGAGCTCCAGGTACGCGGCCGCATTCAGCGAATCGAAGTAGCTGCGCGCGGTCTTCATCGACGCCAGCGTGACGCCGTTCTCCGCGATCGCATCCGGGAGCTTCACGCCGTTGCGATCGACGAGGTGCGCGAGCTCCTTCTCCGGATCCAGCGCCCCGGCCGACGCAGCGGAACCCGTCAGGCTCCGTCCAAACCGAGCGCCCTCTTCATCCGCCCAGTCCACCACGTGAATCGTCACCGGCGGCGGCGCGCCCTTCGCCTTGTACACGCGCAGCACCTCGAGCCCCGCGAGCACGCCCAGACACCCATCCAGCCAACCTCCGCCCGGAACCGAATCCAGGTGACTGCCAATCACGATGCTCTTCTTCGAGCTGCCCGGCAGCGTGGCCCAGAGATTTCCCGAACCGTCGCGCGTGGTGGAGAGCCCCACTTCGGACTGCAGCTTTCCGGCGAACCAGTCGCGCGCTTTTCGCCAGATGGGTCCCCAGGCGACGCGCTGCGCTCCACGCTCGTCAGAGGTGAGCTTCTCCAGCTCCTTGAGATCCGCGATGACCCGCTTCGAAGAGGCGTGCATGGAAGTCCCTCATACGACAGGGGCGTCCGTCTGTGCACTGCAGTGATCACACCGGGTCCCTGTCCACTGCAGGGTGCGGAAACGCGCGATCTGCGAAGCATTTTCACAGAGCACCCTCGCAATGGCTGAGAACGCAGCTCCGACAATGTGAGCAGACGGTTCGCTTCCGCGGCCCACCACACACGGAGACCACAATGTCGATCAAGACCAAGGCAGCCATCGATGCAGCGTTCGTGAAGGGCTACGCGGTGACGGGCAACAAGCCGGGCGACTTCTTCCGCCAGTGGCCGATCAACAAGCGCGAGTTCCAGGCGATCGAAAAGGCCGCGAAGTCGGACGACGGGAAGATCAGCCGCGAAGAAGCGCAGTACATCTCCTACCAGTCGCGCATGACCTACAAGACGCTCACGAAGGGCGCGATGACGGAGCTCAAGTCGCTGGAGCGTTCGCGCTTCATCGATCCGAACGACCTGTTCGAGGCGACGCCGACGAAGCCGTAAGGCTCGGCGTTCTGGTCAGTGACCGACGAGCGCGAGGATGTTGCCGTCTGGATCCGTGAACCACGCGGCCTTCTGATCGCCGATCATGTGCACGTCACCCACGAGCTTCGACTGCGGCAGATCGTAGTGCTCGAAGCGGACGCCTTTGGATTTCAGCTCGCGCACGGAGCTCTCCACGTCCGGCACCATCCACGTCACGGCGGTGGCCTTGTTCGTCCCCGCGAATTGCGAACGGTAGACGAGCAGCGCTGAGCGACCGGTCTGATACTCGATCGCCTCCTCGCCCTCTTCGTGGACCGGCTTCAGCCCCAGCGTCTGCTCGTAGAACTTCCGAGCAGCACCGAGATCCTTCACCGCTACTGTCGCTTCGGCTGCGTTGTCGCCCAGCATCATCGTGCTCCTTCCCTCGCGGAAAGGTGGGCACGAATCAGCTCGGGATCAGCGACTTCGCCTGCGCCGCGTAAGACTCCATCCCCTTCACGTGGGAGAGCGAGTCAGCGAGCTTGGTCCAGAGGACCTTCTTCGTCGCCGCGTCCGCGTTGCTGCCGAACTCGAGGCCCAGCGAGTAGTACACCGCCGCGTTCTTGGGGTCGTTGCTGCCGTAGTGATCGCCGAACTTCACGTACTGCGCGGCGGAAGCCTTCGTCGGGTCCCAGTTCGGCCACCACTGCTTGTAGTCGGAGTGGAACTCGGCGACGCGCACTGAGTCGAGGAACTTGTTCACGTCCACCTTGATCGTGGGCGTGGGCTTCACCGGAGTGGGCGTCGGGTTCACCGGCGTGGGAGTCGGCGTGGGCTTCTGATCCGTGACGACCTTCCCGGAGCTCGCGTCGATCACCGGATCGTTGTTCTTCCGGAACGCGATCTTCGAATGGTCTTCCTTGTCGTTCTCGTTCCACGTCGGAAGCACCTGCCGCCG
>JBJMQN010000179.1:0-4961 GCA_045802665.1 Myxococcaceae bacterium
ATGGCGTGGGGCTACCCCGAGACGAAGAAGGTCACGTTCGAGGAGCAGGTCCGGAAAGAAGAGTGGAGCTGGCCGGGCAAGAAGCGCTCGGCGACGGTCGTGGATGGGCGCGTCTCTGAAGTGAAGGACAGCAAGTAGTCGAAGCAGCCCGCCCACCGCTCGGCGCTGAACGTCTGAGCCGGGATCAGCCCTTCCCGCCCCCGCCGCCGATCCACCGCCTGCGCTTCTTTTTCTTCGCCTTTTTTTCCTGCTCGCGCGCTTCGCCGGGGCGGCTGACCCGGGGCAGCTCGCCCATCTGCACCGCCCAGTAGCCTTCGCTCTTGAGGAGCGACTGCACGAGCTCCGCCTGGTTCTTCACCGGCTGCTTGAAGAACGTCGCCGCTCGCCCAAGCTCATCCAGAGACGTTCGCGTGTCCGAGCCGCCGATCATGGGCAGCTTCAGGGTCTCCGCCGCCTCCACCGCGAGATCGTTCGCGTTCTGGCGCACCTTCGCGTTGTAGCCCTCGACGGCGGCGAGGTTCTTCTCGGTGAGGATGTAGTCGCCCGCGTAGAAGTCGGAGTCGCGGTCGTAGGGCCTGGCCGCCACGATCGCCGCTCCGAGCGACTTGAGCTTCGGCAGTGCCTCGGCCGCGCTCCACGGCTTCTCGCGGTTGCTGCCCCACATCTGCACCGGCTCGGGGGCCTTCATCGGATCGGGGAAGAAGACGAGGTACTGGCCCTTGTCGGTGTTGAGCTCCAGCCCCACGAAGACCTTCAGCTTCGCCTTCTTCGCGATGTCGAAGAGTTCGTCGCACCCATCCTGGGTGTTGGTCTCGGTGAAGGCGACGCCGTCGAGGCCGTGGGTCGCGGCGCGTTCCAGGATCTTCCCTGGCTCGAGGCCGCAGTTCATCGACAGGTACGAGTGGACGTGAAGGTCGATCAGCATGTCGTGGGCCGCATGTCGGAGCGCCCGGGGCTCTAGCAGCGTCAGCGGGACCACTCAACAGCGGAGCGTGAGGTAGAGTCTGGCCACATGAACGCAGCGTCGGATCTCCTGAAGCGCGGTGAGAAGGCGGAAGCGGCAGGCAACTTCGTCGAGGCGGCGCCGCTGTACGAACGCGCCGGCGACGTGGACAAGGCGATCAACGCCTACCGACGCGCGGGCAACGCGGATCGCGCGGCGATGCTGCTGATGCAGACCGGCCGTGGCGCCGAAGCCGCGGCCCTCTTCGTCTCGCTGGGCCAGCCGCTTCAGGCCGCGGCGCTCTACGAGAAGCTGCACATGTACGCGAAGGCGGCCGCTGCCCTGCTCCGCGCGAATCAACGCGAGCGCGCCGCCGCCATGTACGAGAAGGCCGATGCCTTCGAGGACGCTGCGAAGATCTACGTGTCCTTAGGCAACCACCGCCGAGCGATGCAGCTCTACGAACAGCTCGGCCGTCAGGACAAGGTTCAGGAGCTGCAGGCGGAGCTCAAGCCGGACTCGGCGCAGAGCGCGGCGAAGGGCGTGCTCGATCTCGATCCGAACCTGGACGTCGCGGCGGGCCAGTACCTCGAGACCGGGCAGCTGGTGGACGCGATCGTCGCGGCGCTGCGCAAGAAGAACATCCAGGGCGCGTGCCGCTACTACGAGTCGTGTCAGGAGGACATCGGCTACAACATCCTGTCCGCCGTCGCCGGTGACAAGGCATCGCAGCTCGCCGCCGCCGAGATGTTCATGGCCGCGCGCGACTTCCTCAAAGCCGGTCAGGTGTTCGAGAACCTCGAGGAGTACGAGCGCGCCGCGCAGATGTACGAGCGCGGCGAGGACGCGTACATGGCCGCTGAGATGTACAGCCGCGCCAACAACAAGGCGAAGGCGGCGGAGAACCTCGAGAAGCAGGGCAACTACAAGCAGGCCGCCGAGTTCTATCTGGACACGAAGAACTTCGAGAAAGCGGCGATGAACTTCGAACGCGCCGTGAACAACTTCGTCGCCGGCAAGCTGTACCTGCGCATGAACAACACGGCGAAGTCGCTGCAGCTGCTCCAGAAGGTCGCCAAGAGCGAGCGCGAGTACTTCGAAGCGTGCCGCCTGATTGGCGAGATCCTCGCGGCGAACGGCTATCTCGATCTCGCGATCCGCAAGTACATCGAGGTCGTGCAGACCGCCGAGCTCTCCGACAGCACCGCGGTGGTCTATTACAACCTCGGCCGAGCGCTGGAGGCCCGCGGCGTTCCGCAGAAGGCGGCGCAGATCTACCAGCGGCTCGCGGCGTGGCGGCTCGACTACCAGGACGTGGCGCAGCGGCTGAAGGCGCTCGCGAACCCGGCGGCAGCGGCGGCGGCGAACCCCGCTCCGAGGATGACTCCGTCCGCGGGCATCCCCGCGGTCCCGGCGGCGGCGCTGCAGCAGACGGCGTCGGCCAGCGGCGCGGATGAGGAAGTGCTGGAGGCGGCGGAGGTCGTGGAAGAGAAGCCGCGCGCGCAGCTCGTCTCGATGATGGACGGCTTCGAGTTCCTGAAGAAGACGGCGCTCTTCTCCGAGCTGTCACTGGAGGAGATGAAGGCCGTCTACCACGCGTGCGAGGTGAAGAAGTTCAACCCCGGCGAGGTGATGATCGAGCAGGGCGTGCCCGGGCAGGCGCTGTTCATCGTCCGGCGCGGGACGGCGCGAGTCGTCAGGGTGGCGGAGGACAACACGACCAGCGTGGTGGCAAAGCTGTCGCCGGGATCTCCAGCAGGTGAGATGGCGCTGATCGACGACGCCCCCACTTCGGCGCGCGTGGAAGGCGACACCGCCGTGGAGGCGTTCTGCATCACGCGTGAGCAGTTCGAACGGCTTCTCGCGTCCAACGAGCGCACCGCCCTCAAGCTCTACCGCTTCTTCATCAAGACGCTGAGCAAACGGCTCCGCACCACGAGCGAGAGCCTCGCCGCGTCAGCGACCGCAAGAGCGTAGGCTGAAGCTTTGTCAGGCGAGCGCGTAGCTCTGAACCGGCGCGCCACTTCCGACGCGGCTCTTCTCCTCGTTCTGACGGATGAGGTAGCCCATCAGCATGAGAGACGACGTGTTCTCGAGCACCCGGTTGGGATCCTTCGAGATCAGGTTCGACGCGTAATTGAGGAAGAACTGCGCGAGATCCTCACCCGCTTCTCGAACGATCAGCGCGTTCAGAACGGCCGGATCCATCGTGCGAATTGCGTTGATGAACTCGACGGCCAACTGCTTCTTGTCTTTGATCTCCACGCCCAGCCCCTTCCCCGTGCCCTGCGCCCCAAAATCACCCAGGCGCCGGCGGAATCTAAGCATGAGCCTCCCGGCGCCTAGTGCGCGCGATTGCTCTGTTCGGTTTTGACACTCGCAGAGGCTGGTGCGATACACCCGCCGGTCGTCCCCGAGGGAGGAAACGGCATGTTCACGGGCGTGAAGGTGTTCTCTGCGACGAAGGCGAAAGAGCGCGAAGAGCTCAGCGAGAACGTGACCCGCTGGATCAAGAGCAACTCGGATCTCGAGATCGTCGACAAGGTCGTGATGCAGTCCTCCGACAACGAGTTCCACTGCTTCTCGCTGCTCATCTTCTACAAGCACCCGCAGAAGTAGGCGGCCGCTTCAGAGCGCGTCGGTCGGAACCCAGATCGCGGCGGAGTGCGCGGTCACGGGAAGCGTCACGCTCGAACCACCGAGCGTCGCCGTGCGGCCCGACAGCACGTCGGTGAAGCTTTCCGGCTGAAGCTTCGCGAACTCTCCGCTGAGCGTGATCGTGACGGAGCGATCGGTCGCCTCGCGATCGATCACCACCAGCGCCGGCTGGCTCGCGTCATCGCGCTGGTAGACCCACAGATCCGTCTCCGCCAGCAGCGTCGTGCGCGCGCCCGTCTGCAGGCCCTTCACCTTCGGCCGCACAGATCCGATCTTCTGCACCTGGTTCAGCAGCGCCGCCTCGCGCGAGCTGAGCTGAGCGCCGAACTTCATCATCCGCCGGTTGTCCGGATCGCCCGCGCCGGGAGTGCCGACCTCGTCGCCGTAATAGATGAGCGGAACGCCAGGCAGCGTGAGCGCGATCGCGAAGGCATCGCGCGCTCGCAGGAACGGCTCGTCGGTGGTCACCTGATCCGGCGGCCTGTTCCCCCACGCCTGCGCCACCGCGTCCGCCTCCACCTGCCCCGCCGCCGTGGAGATGAAGCGCGGCACGTCGTGGTTGCCGATGAAGACCGAGTTGATGGCTCCCGCCGGGTAGTCCGTGTCGGAGAGCTTCGCCGCCTGATCGAGCGCGGTCAGCGGTCCGCCTTTCGCTATCGCGTCCATGATCGGCCAGTAGAGCGGGAAGTCGAACTGGCCGGAGAGCTCGTTCCGGTTGATGTACTCGCTGATGAGCGGACGGCCCTCGACGCCGGTGAACGTCTCACCGATGAGCAGGTACTGAATGCCGGTGCGCGCGGAGATCTGGTGGACCGCGCCCGCGATCGCGCGGCTGCCGGAGTGCTCGAAGTGCTTCACCGCGTCCATGCGGAAGCCGTCGAGATCGCCCTCTTTCAGCCAGAACATCGCGTCCGACTGGAGCTGATCCGCGACCGAGTTGTTCCGCCAGTTGAAGTCCGGAAGGTATGGCGCGAACCAGCAGTCGAGCCGGTGCACGTCCCAGTCGCAGCTGCCCTCGCCGCAGACGCAGAAGGTGCCGGTGTGGAACCAGCCTTCGTCCTTGTGCTGGGTGAAGTACGGGTGCTGTTCGTGGACGTGGTTGAGCACCAGATCGCTGACGACGCGGATCCCGCGAGCGTGCGCGGCGGAGGTGAGCGCCTTGAGCTCGTCCATCGTTCCGAAGCGCGGCTGGATCGTGCGCGCTTTCGAAGGCCAGTAGCCGTGGTAGCCGGCGTAGAGCTTGCCGAACGATCCCGGCTGTCCGTCGTCCGGGTTCGCGTCGACCGGTGAGATCCAGATCGTCTTCACGCCGAGCGCGTCGAAGTAGCCCTCGTTGATCTACAGGATGATCCCGAGGAAG
>JBJMQN010000180.1:0-5704 GCA_045802665.1 Myxococcaceae bacterium
GACACGCTGTACCGCGCCGGCGAGTGCGAGGACGCGGCGGCGGGGATGCTCGCGGACGCGGCGGACGTGGAGAACCGGTCGTTCGGCGCGGTGTCGGACTACGAAGAGCAGCGCTTTCACGCCTCCGAGACCTGGTACCGGCTCGGCGCGGCGGAGCGTTCGGTGGAAGAGCGCCGTGAGCTGCTCGCGAAGTCTCCCGGACGGAAATCCGAAGAGTTGCTGCAGTCCGCGGAACGGACGCTGCGCGAGGCGAAGGACGAGTACGAGCGCGAAGAGTCCAAGAAGAACCGGCTCTGGGACGATGTGGAGAAGCTCTGGGAGCGGTCCGCGGAAGTGTCGCTGCTCGTCGCGGAGCAGAAGGCGCGCGGACGGAAGATCCGCAAAGAGGCGGAGTCGCTCTTTCAGCTCGCGGAGGAGCGGAAGAACCGCGGCAAAGCGCTCCGCGTGGAGGCGGAGGCAGCCAGCGTCGCGCGAGAGATCGCGGCCGAGCGAATCAAGGATCTGCTCACGAAGGCGAAGGAGAAGTTCGGCTGCGCGGCGGGCGCGGACTTCCTCTACTTCCGCCAGAAGGAGAACCCGAAACTCGCGTTCTGCGTCCCACTGGTCGAGGATCGGGACAGCTACAACGTCGAGGTGAAGCCCCTGTCGGTCTACAGCGTCGAACAGAAGCGCGGGATTGCGTTCCTGGAGCCGGCCCGGGGTGAGGCGCCGTCTCCCGAGGAAGGTGACCGCCGCTTCGAGGAGTACTTCCTCAAAGGGCGCCGCGGCCGGGAAGCGAAGGGAGCATGATCGTGGAGAAGGTCTCCGTCCTCGCCAGAAGCCCGCTGTTCGAGATGCTCTCGAATCAGGAGCTCGAGTACGTCGCGGAGCTGTCCCGTCCGCGCCGCTATCAAGCCGGGCAGATCATCTTCGAGGAAGGCGAGCTCGGCGACAGCCTCTACGTGATCATCAGCGGCGAGGTGGAGGTGTTGCGCCGCGACGGAAGCGGCGAGCAGAAACCGATCACGGTGCTCGGTCAGCCGGAGTTCTTCGGCGAGATGAGCTTGATCGACAAGGAGTTCAGATCGGCCACGGCTCGGGCGAAGACGGACGTGGAGGTGCTGCACCTGACGGCCGAGAACCTGACCACCTTCCGCAAGCAGCACCGGGATGGGTTCACCTTCGTGGTGATCAACATCGCGCGGGTGCTTTCGGCCCGGCTTCGCGAAGCAAATACGCGGCTTTCCGCGCGCAGCTGATCCCCGGATTCCGGGGTTCCGGGTGCGGTTGACACAGCCAAACGCCGCCCGTAACGTCGCAGAAGTATTTCGTTTTCCCTTCGTATTGTCGGGCCGGCAGCAGCAGTCTCCCCCTATGCGTTTTCCGCTCCTCATCGCGGCACTGTTCGTGGGCACGGCATTCGCCCAGAGCCCGCCGCCTACATCGCTGAGCGCGCAGAACGCGGACGCTCAGGCGCAGGCTCAGCCCGAGGAGAAGCCCTCGGAAGTTCCTGATCGCGAGAAGCTGACCCGGTCCGCCGAAGCCCTCACGCGTATGCGCGACGTGTTGCGCGAGACGCTCCAGAAGGTCGAGGAAGCGCGCAACACCAAGGACGTGGTGAAGCTCAACTGCGTCAACGAGAAGCTCACGCAGATCAAAGGCCTCCTCCGTATCTCCGAGCAGGCGGACGTCGCGCTGCAGGAAGCCATCGCGAAGGGCGAGGCGGCCGCTGCGGACCACGAGTTCACCAAGGTGACGATCGCCCGGCAGAAGGTGGAGCAGCAGATGACCGAAGCCGAGGAGTGCATCGGTCAGCTCGCCTTCCGCACGGATGAGCAGCAGCAGATCGAGGTGCAGGAGCCGTCCTACCTGCCCGACGACGATCCTTCGAATCCCGAGACGCCGACGTTCGTGATCACGCGTCCGCCCCCGGCCAGCCCGACTCTTTGAGCCGAGCAGCGATCGTCGTGCGAGCTCCCCGGGGTTTTCTTTTCAGATGGGTGCGCGCCTGTATGCTAGACGCGCGGGCATTGTCGGGCCGAAGTCGAAGCGGGAGTGCGGCAGGTCCTGAAACGTTGAGACCGCCACAGTGGGGATGAACGACTTACCAGGTGGACGAGGCGGCAGGTTCGCTCTAGCGCTTTTCGCGCTGTGCGCCGCTACGTCCGCGTTCGCGCAGGTCGACCCCAGAGCGACGGCTCCCACCGCCACCGCCACCGTGACCGCGCCGGTGGAGAACGGCATCAAGATGGGCGAAGGCCGGGTGCACCCGTACTTCGATCTCGAGACGCACTACGACTCCGCTGCGTGGTCGAACACCCCCAAGGGGACCACGAACACGCAGATTTTCGGCGAGGTCGTGAACCATTTCCGGCCGGGCTTCCGCCTGGACCTGCCCGCCACCGCCGTCGACATGTCGCTCAACGCGAACGTCGATTACGTCTGGTACACGGGCCTGTTGAACGCCCAGGATACGCAGGCGTCGCGGCTCGAGGCAGGCGCGGACCTCGCGGCGAACTTCAACAAGAACGGCCCGGTGGGCTTCGAGGTGGGAGATCGCTTCAGCCGCAGCGACCGCACGTCGAACGCCGCGATTGCGATCGGCGTCATCTCGCTCTTCAACGAGATCCGAGCAGGCATCCCCATCAAGCCCGGCGGCGGCGCGCTGGAGTTGGATCCGACGGTTGGCTACGCGGTGGAGTTCTTCTCCCCGATCGCGGGCAACACGCCGCTCCAGGATCCGAAGACGTTCAACTACCAGAACGTGCGGTTCGGACTCGGCGGGCGTTACCGCTTCCTGCCCAAGACGGCGATCGTCCTGGACGCGAGCTACGACCTGCGCAGCTATTTCAGCGCGGGAAATCTGCCGGCGCAGCTGCTCAAGGCTGAGACCGGACTGGCCGGCCTCGTGTCGCCGAAGATTGCGCTCCTGCTCAAGCTCGGGTGGGCGCAGGACTTCGCGGGCCGGGCTCGTTCGCTCATCGGCCATGGGGAGCTCAACTATTTCTTGAACGAGCGTTCGAACGTGAAGTTCGGCTACCTCCGCTCGATCGATCCGGTGCCGCTCTTCGGCAGCTTCGGCGACGACCGGGGCTACGTGGAGGCGAACCTCATGATGGCGGAGAAGCTCCGCATGCAGGGCTACGCCGCGTTCGATTACCTGACGTACTACGGCGTCGCCCGGCACGACACGAGCGTGACGTTCTCGCTCTCGCCTGAGTACACGCTCACGCGGTGGTTCAAGCTCGGCGCCGCTTACACACTGTCGGTGCGCAGCAGCGATCAGGTGACGTCGGCCACGCTCAACTTCACGCGACACGAAGGCCTCCTTCGGGCGACGTTCCAGTACTGATGTCACTCGCCAAAGCCGTCATCGCCGCTTCGCTCCTCGCAGTCGTGAGCGCGAGCGCGGGCTGCAAGACGCCCAAGGCGGACGGCGGCGGAAGCACGATTCAGGCATCCGACGTGAAGGAGCAGGCGCCGAGCAGCAGCGGTACGACCGGCACGCTGGGTCCCGGAGATCTCGTCGAGATCCGGGTCTTCCAGGAGCCGGATCTGACGGGCGTGTGGCGTGTGTCGCCCGAGGGCGTGATCGACTACCCGCTCTGCGGAAAGGTCACGCTGCAGGGAAAGACGTCGTCGTCCGCGGCGGATTCGCTCCAGAGCTGCCTCGCGAAGGGATTTTTGAAGCACCCGTCGGTCGCCGTCGTGGTGCGCGAGTACAACTCGAAGAAGATCTTCGTCATCGGGGAAGTGCAGAAGCCGGGCACGTTCCCGTACGAGGACAACATGTCGATCATCCAGGCGGTCACGCTCGCTGGCGGATTCACCAAGCTCGCCGCAAAGAACAACACCACCGTGACGCGGGTGATCGAAGGCCGCGAGCAGAAGATCCGCGTGCCGGTGGACGACATCGGCGTGGGCCGCGAGAAGAACTTCGTGCTGCTCCCCGGCGACATCGTGTTCGTGCCGGAGAGCTTCTTCTAAGTCTCCGTATGGCTCATCGCCCGCGCGTACCACTCCGCGAGCTCAGGGACCGCTCCCAGCGCCTCGGCGAGGTGTTCTTCCGAGAGCTGCACCTCGGCGCACGCCTCTCCGAGGAGCACGGTCTTCTCGTCGTCGGTCGGAACCCACTCCGGACCGCGCTCCTTCTGTAGCCGCGCGATCTTGAACGCGAAGAGGATCAGCGCTTCGCGAACTCTGAGGACGACGTCGTTCACTGGCAGGTGAAGTTGCGGCAGCTCTGGCCCGTAGGGCACTGCGAGCTGGTCAGGCAGCGGACGCACGCGGTGAGCGCAGCGTCGCAATGAGGCGTGGTGCCGGTGCACGGATTCGCGGCGCCGGCGTCCGTCGCGTCGGTCGAACACTGCGGCGTGCACGTCTGTCCCGGCGGGCAGTAGCAGGTGAACGTGTTCAGGTTGCAGACCGGGCGGCCCGGGTAAGCGGCGCAGCCGTTCTGCGCGTCGCACTCCACGCAGCGCTTCGCGCCGGCGCCGAAGTCGTGACAGATCGCGTTCGGGAGACATTCGCCGTTCGCCACGCAGCTGCAGGAGACCACCGACGGCGAGCTTCCCGGAACGGGGCTGCAGTTTCTTCCCGTCGCGCAGGTGGCGCTGCAGTAGCCGCAATCGTTTCCTGACGTCGTGGCGACGCAGCTGTTTCCGCAGCAGAACGACTGACCGTTCGCCGCACACTGCGCCCCCGAGCAATCCGGATCCGCGCAGTCCACCTGCCCGTCACAGTCGTTGTCCACGCCATCCGAGCAGCTCACCTCTCTGCTCTGCCCGAATGGACAGCTGCAGAGCTTGCTCGGGTTGCACGTTCGTCCATTGGCGCCGCAGGTCGCGCCCTGTGCGCAGTCGCTGTCCGCGCAATCGGTGAACCCGTCGCAGTCGTTGTCGAGGCCGTCCGCGCAAAGCTCCGTGGCGCCCGTGGGACAGACGCATGCGCTGCCCTGGCAGGTGCGGCCGTTCGGATCGCACGCCTTGCCGGCGCAGTCCGAGTCCGCGCAATCGACGGCGCTGTCGCAGTCGTTGTCGGTGCCGTCCGCGCAGGTGGCTTCAGCCGTCTGGCCGCCGGGGCACAGGCACGCGCCGCCGCTGCACTGCTTGCCGCCCGGGGTGCACGCCGTGCCCGCGGCGCACGGCGGGTTGTCCTCGCAGTCCACGAGCCCGTCGCAGTCGTTGTCGATCCCGTCGTTGCAGATCTCCGTCGCGGACGCGCAGGCGCACTGACCGCTGACGCAGGTGCGCCCGAAGGGGCCGCAGACCTTGCCGTTGCAGGAGCTGTCCGCGCAGTCCGCGGCGCCGTTGCATGGGCCGGGTGGGACGGCAGACCTCAAAGACACTCACCGCGACCGCCTCAGGGCCTAAGCAACCTGTTCGGCGAGGCTTGAGCCGGGCCGGCTTTCGCGCGGTTTTTGATGCCCAACCGCCGGAGGTGCAGGGTGCGACGGCTTTGCCGCTTTTCCAGCCGAAACCTCCAGGTCTTGCGCAGTTTGGGCGCGTCGCCGTGGGGCGTGGGAAGCTCGCACTAGAGGAACCTGAGTCAATCACCGGTGAGCGGGTCGGACGGCGCAAGCGGCGTTGCCGAGCAGCGGCGCTACGACGTTTTTGTGTCGTATAACCGCGCCGAGACCGCTGCGGTTGAGCGCATCGCCCGCCGCCTCCGCGGCGAGGGCCTTGCCGTTTTCTTTGACCGCTGGGCGATGGTCGCGGGCCGGCCC
>JBJMQN010000181.1:0-9898 GCA_045802665.1 Myxococcaceae bacterium
CGAGCAGGTGCGAGACCTCGATGAGCGGCAGGGGGACGATGTGACCCCACGCCTGGATTCGATTCTCCAACCCCGGCGTGGCACCCGAGAAGAGCAGCAGCGTCCCGCCGGCGAGCGCGGTGAACGCCGCCAGGTTCGGGATGATCGGCCCGGAGACGTCCGAGACGAGCTTCGCGAGCTTCTCCACGTGCTGACGGCGCTGGCGCACCTCGTGAATCGCGAGCATCACGCACGCAACCCCGAGCGGCAGCAGGTAGTAGATGACCCGGTACAGGAGCAGCGGCGCGAGCAGCTCCGGCATCCCCGCGTACGGCTGCATCATCACGACCAGCAACGTCTCGAAGATGCCGAGCCCACCGGGCACCTGGCTCAACATCCCCGACAGCTGCGCGAGCAGAAAGAACGCGAGGAAGCCGAAGTAGCCGAGCCCGATTCCCGAGGGCAGCAGCACGTACAGCGCGCTCCCGGCAATCGCCCAGTCCAGAGTCGCGACGATGCTCTGCGCGAAGAAGTACTTCGGTGCCGGGACTGAAAAGACGAAGCCACGGATGTGAATGGGCTTCTTCTTGAGCAGGCCCCAGAACGCGTACGCGCTCACCAGCAGGAGGAAAAGGACGCCCAGAGGCCGCGCGGAGATCGGCAGGTGGAGCGCGGCGGGGACCTGGGGCGGCTCGACGAGGAACGCGGCGCCCGCGACGGTGAGAAAGCCCACCCAGAACGACAGCGAGGTGAAGGCGACCACGCGCGCGATGTCGACCGCTGAGAGCCCCTGCGACGAGTAGAGCCGGTAGCGGAGCGATCCGCCGGAGACGAGCGAGAGCCCGATGTTGTGCGAGAGCGCGTAGCTGATGAACGAGATGTACGCGATGCGCGGGTATGGAATGTCCTTGCCGCTGTAGTGAATGGCGAGCGCGTCATACAGCGTGAGCGTCAGGTAGCTCGCCGCGACGCAGAGGATGCCCAGCGCCGTCCGCCCGCGCGGGATGGCGGAGATCGCCGTCTTGATCTCCTTGTAGTGATACCCGTGCAGCTCACGCCGCAGCGCCCAGAGCGCCAGCGCGAACAGCGCGATGCCGAGCACCGGCGTGAGCTTTCCCTTGTGACGTGACCAGAGCTCACCGAGGCGGCTCTGCTCCTCGGGCTCCACGTTCACTTCGGGTGGCGCGACGGGCTTCACGCGAGAGGGGAGCGTGCCTCACCCAGGCCCACTCGTCATGTTCCCGGCGCGCTGGACGTTCAGTTGCTTTCGTCGGTGAAGCGGCGGTCCAGCTCGGCGCGGATGTAGCGTTCGATCTCTTCGGCGGTCGAATACTTCATCGCCTCATCCAGCAGCGCCATCGCATCTGCTCGGGAGGCCCGCCGGATGATCTGCTTCACGACGGGAATCTGGCCGGACGTCATCGACAGCTCGTCGAAGCCCATCGCGAGCAGAATCAGCGTGTAGACCGGATCGCCCGCCATCTCGCCGCACATGGCCACCGGAATCCCTGCCGCCTTCGCCGCCGTGCAGACGTGCTGGAGCGATCGCAACACCGACAGGTGCAGCGGCCGGTAGAGGTACGCCACGTCCTTGTTCTGCCGGTCGATGGCGAGCGAGTACTGGATGAGATCGTTCGTGCCGACGGAGAAGAACTCCGCCTCCGCCGCGAGCCGGTCCGCGATCCACGCGGCGGACGGCGTCTCCACCATGATGCCCACCGGGATGCGCCCGCCCATCCGAACGCCCGCTCGGCCGAGCTCGCTCCGGCACTGCTCGAGCTCGCTGCGCGCCTCACGCAACTCCGACAGCCCCGACACCAGCGGGAACATGATGCGGAGCGAACCGTGGATGGACGCTCTCAGCAACGCCCGGAGCTGAGCGCGGAAGATGTCTTTGTGCGCGAGGCAGTAGCGGATGGCGCGCAGGCCCATCGCGGGGTTCGGCTCGCGCTCATGCCGCTTGTGGCCGGGCACCTTGTCGCCGCCCAAATCGAGCGTGCGGATCGTCACCGATCGCCCGCCCATCGCCTCCAGCACCTGCTTGTACGCCTGGTACTGCTCCTCTTCGTTCGGCGGCGCCTCGCGATCGAGGAACATGAACTCGGTGCGGAACAGGCCAACACCCTCGGCGCCGTGGGCGAGGAGCGAAGGGATTTCCTCCACGAACTCCATGTTGCCGTTCATGCGGATCCGGAAGCCGTCCGGGGAGATCGCGGGCAGATCCTTGGTGCGGAGCGCGGCCTGCTCGGACTCCAGATGCCGGCGCATCGTCTCGCGGAACAGCGCGAGCTGCTCGTCCGACGGGTTCACCAGCACGAGGCCGCGGCTGCCGTCGATGGCGACGAGATCTCCGGACGAGATCTGCTCGGACGCTCTCCCCGCGCCGACGACGGCGGGCGTCTCACGGGCTCGCGCGACGATCGCGGTGTGGCTGGTCTGGCCGCCGAGATCCGTGACGAAGCCCGCGACCTTGCCGCTCTTCACCATGATCGCGGTGTCGGCGGGAGAGAGATCGTGCGCGATGACGATCGCGTTCTCGGGGAGGTGAACCTCGTCATCCACCTCGTCGCCCATCAGATTTCGCACGACGCGATCGGCGACGAAGTCCAGGTCCGCTCGACGTTCGCGGAAGTACTCGTCCTGGATGTTGTCGAACATGTGCCGGATTTTCCGCGACACGCGGCGCACGGCCCACTCGGCGTTGATCCGATCGCGGGCGATGAGCTTCTTCACCTCGTCCACGAACATCGGGTCCTGAAGCATCAGCCGGTGCGCTTCGAGGATGAGCGCGTGGTCGTGGGCGTCACCGGTGGAGATGCGGTCCTTGATGTCCTTGAGCTGGTGATCGGAGAGATCGATCGCGGTCTTGAAGCGCATGAGCTCGCTCTCGATCTCGAGCTCGTTCATCCGGACCTTGGGCGTCCGCACCTTCCGCTGATTGATGAGGAAGGCTTTGCCCACGGCTACGCCAGGGCTGCCGCCGATCCCCTTCAACGAGAGCGTGTGGCCCGAGCTCGCCAACCGCTACTTCCCCTCTCCGAACTTGTCGGCGATGAGCGCCGCGATCTCCGCGAGACACTCATTGGCCTTCTCGCCCTTGCACTTCACGGTGACCTTCATGCCCATCGCGGCGGCGAGCATCAACACCCCCATGATGGATTTGCCGTTCACCTGCTGGCCCTCGCACTCGAGCAGGACCTCGCACGGGTAGCGGTTCGCCACCTTCACGAGCTGCGCGGCGGCGCGCGCGTGCAGCCCGAGCTGATTCACGATGTCAAAGGTGCCTTCAGCCTCGGTCGACATGCGTCTCCACCTTCAAACCTACAGCAATGCGCCCGCGCCGACTGCCAGCGCTGCAGCGAGAAACAACAGGACATGATTCGGCACCCGCCGAGCCACGAGCAGATAGGAAAGTCCGCCCACGAGCAGACACCCCGCGGCGAGCCACAGCCCGTACTCCGCCGAGTGCCGCAATCCGAACACCACCGCCAGATTCGCCGCCAACCCGCCCGCGCTCACCGCCGCGATGAGCCGCAGCCGCGCCCCGCGCTGAGGAAGCCTCGCTCGGGCGACCTCCTCCACCAGCCGGTCCCCGTGACGGAGCCCCATGAAATAGAACTTCGCGCGCAGCCAGAAGTGCACCGCGTTGTAGAGCACCAGAAAGAGCAGCGCCGCCCACGCGGACATGATGGGCACCAGCGCAGCGCAGAGCGCGCCGACAGCCGGTTTGAGCGACAGCCAGAAGAACCCGTCCCCCAGTGCGGCGAGCGGTCCCATCAGCGCCGCCTTGAACGCGACGACGCGATCGTCCCGCTCTTCGCCGCGGGCGATCTTCTGCTCGTGGAAGAGCACCCCGCCCACGATCGCCGCCGCGACGTACGGGTGCGTGTTGAAGAAGACGAGGTGACGCCGCACCGCCGCCATCTGCTTCTCCGGGTCCGGGTAGAGTTCCTTCAGCGCGGGATACAGCGCGTACGCGAGCCCGAGGTTCTGCATCCCCTGCGGATTCCAGGAGGCCTGCAGGAACAGCGACCGCATGAACACGCGGAAGAGCGTGAAAGAGGAGAGCTCGCCCGTCATTGGCCGCCCTCCATCCGCAAGCCCAGGACGGAGCCCACCGCGACCACTGCCGCCGCGATCCCCGCGAACAGCCCGCCCCGTCGAGCGTGGCTCCCGCGCACCGCGATTGCCGCAGCCACGGATGCGATCGCCGGATAGGCCCACGCGAAGCCGCGGAGGAGATCCCGCGGCAGCATCCGTTCGAAGGGCGCGGCAAGAAAACCGATCAGGGCGCAGAGCGCGGTGAGGCCGCCGAAGACGAGGAAGTGGGGCCACATGCCCCAGAGGTTCTGCCGGACCGCCCGGTTGAGATTGCCCGCATCGGCGGAGGCGAGCGCCTTGCCGGCGAGGTTCGTGCTGTGTCGTTCGAGGCGGCGATCGAGGAAGCGGCCGACATCTCCCATCAGCACGAAGCCGAGGATGCAGAGGCTCCAGATGGCGGGCGTGCTGTCGGCGCCGTTGTTGGTGGCGAGGCAGGCCGCAGCGGCGGAGGCGCAGGTGGCGGCGAGCGTGTCGTTCGCGGGCTTGGCGGCCCCCAGCGACGCGGCGCCGAGGAAGTAGAGCTCCAGCACCATGCCCACGTAGAGGCCGGCGGGGAGATCATCGAGGAGCAGCCCCATGCCCGTGGCCGCGACCAGCGGACGGCTGAACATCGCCTGGAGGAAGGCGCGGCGCTCTAACGCGCACAGCCCTCCCCAGACACCGGCGATGATCACCTGAGCCCAGTGGACGGTCATGGAGTTGTGGAACTGCTGGTCTTACTGAAGCTTCGCCCGGATCTCTTCGAAGGAGAGCGCACGTTCGGAAGGAACGGCGCGCGCCTCCACCTGCACGCCCTGCTCAGCCAGCATCTTCAACTGGGAAAGCTCTTCGGGCGAGAGAAAGACCGACGAATTGAGCTGCTTTCTACCGGTGGCGAAGTGGACGTTGCCGAGGTTCAGCCGGCTGAGCGGCAGTCCGCGAGAGGCCGCCTCGACGACGCCGCCGATGTCGCGGATGAGCAGCAGCGTCTTTCGGCTGTCGCGCTCCAGAGCACCGAAGTCCAGCGCGGAGAGCGGCTGGATGATGACTTCGACGTTGGGGTTCACCGCGAGCCCCATGGCGGCGCGGATGAGCGGGCTGGAGGCGGCTTCGTCATCAGCGACGACGACGCGATCGACTTTGAGGAAGGGCAGCCACGCTTCGACGACCTGGCCGTGGATGAGGCGGTTGTCGACTCGCACCAGGGAGAACATGCCGAACAGGTTGCGGGAGCGAGGAGGAGTCGGACGCGCGGACGGTGCTAGCCGCGGGGAGAGGCGGCGTCGGATCCGCGCAGCAGGGCGGACGCGCAGGTGATGTTCTTCTGGCCGTACTGGGTGAGCGCGGCGGCGAGGCCCGGGAGCGGGAGGTGCTCACCGCGCAGCGAATTCGCCTTCAGCAGCATCGGCAGGTTCACGCCGGTGAGGATCTCGAGCTGGTACTGCTTGCAGAGCATCAGCGACTGATTGCACGGGGTGCCGCCGAAGAGATCCGCGAAGATGATGACGCCGTCGCCGTCTTCGACATGCCCGATGGCGTCGCGCATGGCGGCCCGGATTTCTTCGGGGCTCGCGCCGGGTTGGATGCTGACGGCTTCACACGCGGGGAGCTTTCCGACGATCTGCTCGGCAGTTGCGAGCATCTCGCGGGCGAGTTGGCCGTGTGATGCGATGACCAGGCCTACCATGACGGACTGCTCCTTCCCCGCGCGCACCATCTCCCCGTGCAGGGTGCTCTACTGATCGGCCTAGTATCCCCGACCCACGCCCGGCGCAACATCTACAGCGCAGCCGTTGACCGACAGCGGAACCGGGTGGTTTCGCACGGCTGCTCACCACACATGGAAGTTAGGTACTTCTCCGGGAAATGCCACCGCGAGAACGGCTGGGTCATTCCGGACGACATGAGCAGCCGGCCAGGCGCAGGGGGAGCTATCCGCTGGATATTGCGGCGAATCGGCCTCCGCGCCGGCGCTCACGTTCGGCGAGTGGTCAGTGAAGGTGGCCTATTGAGCTGACCGGGGCACCCTGGATCACACCACATCGAGCGCGCGCTGGACGCGGACGAGCTCCTTGAGGTTCGACATCGGGACGAGGCCGACGATGGCGTCCTTGTCTTTGACGAGGGCGACCTGCTCCTTCTGTTCGTCGAGGTTTTTGAGCACGTCCTCGAGGCTGTCGTCCGCGCGGATGGTCTCGAAGTCCACGTGCATCGCTCGGCCGATGGTGACGTCGATGCCGTGCGCGTCGATCGCGTCGGTGAGGTTCTTGAAGCTGAGCATCCCCACGACTTCGGAGCCGTTCATCACCGGGAACTCTTCCTGAAACGTGCTGATGAACTTCGCGGTGGCGTCGCGGAGAGACGCGCCAATGGGAAGCGAATCGAACTGAGTGACCATCACGTCGCGGGCGGTAAACGGCTTCAGCGCGTACCGGTTCCGAGCGTCCTCGTTCGCCGCGCGGCTCCCGAGCCAGATCCAGACCGCGAAGAGCAGATAGATGGGCTGGCCGTGCATCCCGTAGATGGCGATGGGGATCGTCATCGCGCGCGAGAACCACGAGACGAACTTCGTCGCACGTGGGTAGTCGGTGAAGAACCCGACGAACGCGCGCAGCACGCGGCCACCGTCCAGCGGGAAGAGTGGGACCAGGTTGGACAGGCCCAGCGCGAAGTTCAGCCACATGAACTGCCCGAGCGCGTTCGCCTCCAGATTGGTGAACGGCTCCGGTGAGGGCACGTTCCCGAACGTGTGCAGATAGAGGAAGACCGCCGTGCCCATCGCGAGGTTTACGGAAGGGCCGGACAGCGCGATGAGCATCTCCTGCGCGGGCTTGTCCGGCACGCGCTCGAGCCGTGCGTGCCCGCCGATCGCGGTGAGCGTTATCTCGCTCGTGCGGATGCGGAACGCGCGAGAGACCAGCACGTGGCCAATCTCGTGAACGAAGATGCACCCGAAGGCGACGGCGAGCAGCGCGAACCCGTAGAGCGCCATGTGAAGGTCGTGCCCGCGCCGGTAGAGCGAGATCACCACCCACGCGAAGAGGACGATGAACGTCACGTTCATCTCGAACTGGATCCCGAACGCGCGAAAGAGGACGAAGGAGAACGCGTTGGTTGCGGAGGGAGATTCGTTGCGGCGGTTCGGCATGAGCGAGGACTTAGCTCAGCGCGAGCTCGCGCAGTGCGCGCCCGATTTAGCTCCCGCCATCCCCGCGCTTCAAAGCCTCCGCAGCGCGGCCGGTCGCGTTCACCTTCTTCGACGAGCACCCGACCACCGCTTCGCTACTCCTTCTCAATATCCCGGTCCCACAGCTGCAGCTTGGTGTTCTCGCCATCACCCAACCGCTTCGCGAGCTCCGCGGCGATCGCCACGCTGCGATGCTTCCCGCCCGTGCATCCGAGCGCGACGGTCAGATAGGCCTTGCCCTCTCGCTGGTACCTCGGGAACAGGTACTTGCAGAGGTCCACGACCTTCTCGATGAACGTCTGCGTGTCGGGCCGGTCCAGCACGTACGACGCGACCTTCGCGTTCTTCCCGGTCAGGCCCTTGAGCTCCGGTACGAAGTACGGGTTCGGCAGAAAGCGCACGTCGAACACGAGATCCGCCTGAGGCGGGACTCCGTACCGGTACCCGAACGACAGAATCGAAATCGACGGCCCAGCCGACGGCTCATCCGAGAACCGGCCCTGCACCATCCGCTTGAGGTCGTGGACGTTGATCGCGGACGTATCGATCACCTGGTCCGACAGCTCGCGAAGGTCTCGAAGCAGCTCGCGCTCTCGCTTGATGCCATCCGCGACCGACGAGTCCGGCGCCAGTGGGTGCCGCCTGCGCGTCTCACTGAACCGTCGAATCAGCGAATCATCGGACGCATCGAGGAAGAGCACTTCGACCTCGTGACCCGCCCTTCTCGCCTCGTCCAGAATTCTCGGCGCGTCCTTGAGGAACATGCCCTCGCGCGCGTCAATCACCAGCGCGATGTGCGGGAACGCTCCCTGGGCCGCGAGATCCAGCAGCTTCGGGACCAGCAGCGCGGGGAGGTTGTCGACGCAGAAGAAGCCGGCATCCTCCAGCGCTCGGATCGCGGTGGACTTGCCTCCGCCCGACATGCCGGTGATCACCACGATGCGTTTCGACGCCGTCGTCACTCGACTTCCTCTCCCATCGTCCTTCGCATCGCGCCTTCAGCGATCGCCCGGTTGAGCCGTTCAGCGAACTCCTTCGCGGAGTGGTGACCCTGAAGTTTCAGCAGATGGTTGCGCGCCGCCACTTCGATGATCGTCGTCATGTTGCGGCCCGGACGGACCGGCACCACGGACAGCGGGATCTCCACGCCCACGATGTTGAACTTCTGCTCCTCGACACCGAGCCGGTCGTACTCGTGAGACGGGTCCCACTCGACGAGCTCGATGACGAGCTCAATCTTCTTCTGGTCCCGCACCGCCGAGATTCCGAACAGGTCCTTGATGTTGATGATCCCGAGACCGCGGATCTCCATGTGGTGCTTGATGATCGGATTGCCCGCCCCGTACACCGTCCCCTGCTTCCTCCGCGCCACATCCACGATGTCGTCCGCGACGAGGCGGTGGCCGCGCATCACCAGATCCAGCGCGATCTCGCTCTTGCCGATGCCGGACTTTCCGAGCAGCAGAATCCCGACGCCGAACACGTCCATCAGCACGCCGTGCAGCGACGCGGACGCGGTGAGCGCCTCCTCCAGAAACGCCTGCACTTGCTGAATGAACGCGGACGAGAGCAGCGGCGTCTTCAGCAGCGCCAGGTCCGCCTTGTTGCACGCGTCCACCAGCGCCGTGGGCAATTCCAGGTTCTTGGTGACGACGACGCACGCGAGGTCGGAGGTGAAAAGCTTGTCGAGCACCTCACGCTGCCGCTCCTCGGGCATCGTCTTCAGGAAGCTGATTTCCGTATTGCCGAAGACCTGGACGCGCTCGGCGTGGAGGTGCTCGGTGAAGCCGGTCAGCGCGAGGCCGGGCTTCTGGATGCGCGAGCTGGAGATCTTCCGCTCCAGGCCATTGCGCCCCGCCACGAGCTCGAGCCGGAGGTCGTAATCCGAGTCCTCGAGGAGCCGGGAAATCTTGATCGACGTCGTCATCGGAGAATGAGCCGGGGGGCTTATCACAGTGCCGAGTCGCCGCGCGCCGCGCTAAAAGGCCGCCCATGGCTTCCGCATCCGCTGACTGTCTCTTCTGCAAAATCCGCGACGGCGTCATCCCCGCCAAGGTCGTCTATCAGGACGACCAGTGCCTCGGGTTCGACGACATCAAGCCGCAGGCGCCCACCCACGTCATCCTGATTCCCCGAAAGCACATCGAGACCATCAACGACATCACCGTCGACGATCGCGAGGCGGTCGGGCACCTGCTCTACGCCGCCGCGAAGGTCGCGAAGGAGCGCGGGCACTCGGAGAACGGCTACCGGGTGGTGATGAACTGCAACCGCGATGCGGGGCAGACGGTGTTCCACATCCACCTGCACGTGCTCGGTGGACGCGCGTTCGGCTGGCCGCCCGGGTAGAGCCTGCAATCACGCTGAGCGCGTGTGAGCACCTGCGGCTCGGTGGAGAGAGCCGCTAAGTCTTGATCTCCGTCGGAGAGAACGGCTCCGTCGTCGCGGGCTTCTTCTTCTGCCGGCGCTCGACGAGCGCATGCGTGACCGTCGACGCGATCGTGCACGTCACCATCAGCGGCAAGATCGACGCGTAGTTCCCGGTGAGCTCATACGCCATGAAGATCCCGGTCAGCGGCCCACGCGTGAGCGCCGCGACACCGCCCGCCATGCCGACCAGCGCGTAAGCCCCGGAAGGCGCGGTGCCCGCCG
>JBJMQN010000182.1:0-2254 GCA_045802665.1 Myxococcaceae bacterium
AGCACTACCGCTCGTTCTAGGAGCGGATGGCCAGCTATCCGTTCGTCATCGACTCCATCAGCCGGTTCAAGTCGGCCGGCAAGCAGAAGGAGACGATCCAACGACTCGCCAAGGGCGAGATCGACATCCTCATCGGCACGCACCGGCTGCTGCAGCCCACCACCCGGTTCAAGGAGCTCGGGCTGGTCATCGTCGACGAGGAGCAGCGCTTCGGCGTGAAGCAGAAGGAGGCGCTCAAGCGGCTCCGCACGCAGGTGGACACGCTGGTGCTGACCGCGACGCCGATTCCCCGCACGCTCAACATGGCGATGAGCGGGATCCGCGACATGACGATCATCGCCACGCCGCCGCAGGATCGAAGGTCCATTCGCACGTTCGTGGTGAAGTTCGACACGGCGGTCATCAAGGAAGCCATCGAACGCGAGCTGCAGCGCGGCGGTCAGGTGTTCTTCGTGCACAACCGCGTGCAGTCGATCCATTCGATGGAGAAGCTGCTGAAAGAGCTGCTCCCGAACGTCACCGTCGGCGTGGCGCACGGACAGATGGGCGAAGGTCAGCTCGAGAAGGTGATGACCGGGTTCATCAACAAGCAGTACCAGGTGCTGCTCTCCACCTCGATCATCGAGAGCGGCATCGACATCCCGTCCGCCAACACGATGATCGTGAACCGGGCCGACGCGTTCGGCCTCGCGCAGCTCTACCAACTCCGAGGACGAGTGGGCCGGAGCAAGGAGCGCGCGTACGCGTACCTGATGGTCCCGGCGAAGCGAGCGGTGACGAAGGACGCGCAGCGAAGACTGGAAGTGCTGCAGGCGTTCACCGAGCTGGGCGCGGGCTTCTCGATCGCGTCGCACGACCTCGAGATTCGCGGCGCGGGAAATCTCCTCGGGGGCGAGCAGTCCGGCGCGATTGAAGCGATCGGCTTCGAGCTCTACACGCAGCTGCTCGAAGAGGCCGTTGCGGAGATGAAGGGCGAGCCGCCGCGCACCGTGATCGAACCGGAGGTCTCACTGCCGCTGCCGGCGCTCATCCCCGACGACTACATCCCGGACGTGCACCAGCGGCTCCTCTTCTACAAGCGGCTCTCGGACGCCGCGACGCCGGACGTGCTGCAGGATCTCCGGGCGGAGCTGGTGGATCGCTTCGGCGAAGTCCCCGAAGAGGTCGACAACCTCACCGAGGTCATGCAGCTCAAGATCGACATGCGCGATCTGCAGATGCGCGGGCTCGAAGCGGGCGCGGCGAAGTTGGTCGTCACGCTGGGGAAAGAGGCGCTGCTGGATCCGGCGAAGCTGGCGGGCCTCGTCGCGAGGAGCAAGGGCGTCTACCGGCTCACGCCCGACATGAAGCTCGTCGCGAAGGTGGATCCGCACATCAAGGGCCAGCAGCTCATCGTGGAAGCGAAGAAGGTGCTGACGGACCTCGGCCGGTGCGCGGTGCCGACGGTGTGAAGGGGCCGGTGGACGTCACCGCCATACGTAACTACCATACGTATGTGATGCGAAAGACCACCGTGTACCTCGAGGACGAAGCGGTTCGTGCCTTGAAGCGGCTCGCGCGGGAACGGGGTCGTCCCGAAGCCGAGCTGATTCGCGAGGCCCTGAACGACTACGTACGCTCCACGGGCAGGCCGAAGCCCAAGTCGCTCGGAATGGCACGCGGAGGCGGGGGCGTGGCGAGAAACGTCGATCGGCTCCTTTCAAAGGGCTTCGGCCACGATGGCTCTCGTCGCTGACACCAGCGGCCTCTACGCGAGCATCGATCGGGACGAGCCGGACCACGCGGCCGTGCGGCGTGTCCTGGAATCGGAGCGCGGCCCCGTCCACGTGCCGGAGCTCGTGCTCGCGGAGCTGGATTACCTGATCCTCACCCGACTGACGCGCGAGGTGGAGCTCACGTTTCTGGACGATCTTCTGAGTGGCGCTTACCAGCGGGAGGCGCTGTCAGACGCCGATCTGCGACGGTCGATGCAGGTGATCGAACGCTATGCGGACCACAAGCTCGGGCTGACGGATGCGTCGGTTCTCGCGACCGCCGAGCGGCTGAATGTGCCGCGCATCCTCACGCTGGATGAGCGCCACTTCCGCACGCTGCGTTTTCGCGACCGGAGAGCGCTGACTCTGCTACCCGGGCGAAGAGACTGAACCGCAGCGCCGGCCCACTGAATCACTGCGTTGCACGTGCAGCTGCCCGTCGCGCCGAATGTCCGCCTGGCCGCCACAGCAGGCTCAGGCTCAGGCTCAGGCTCCCAGCA
>JBJMQN010000183.1:0-6745 GCA_045802665.1 Myxococcaceae bacterium
AGCTCGCCGTGGAGCGCATCGAAGGGCCTGACCTTCATGCGCGCGTCGTCAATGGCGGCACGTTGAAGGATCGCAAAGGCATGAACCTCCCCGGCGCGAAGCTGTCCGCCGAGGCGATCACCGAGAAGGACAAGGACGACGCTGCGTTCGCGGGCAAGCTGGGCGTGGACTACGTGGCGCTCTCGTTCGTGCGGCACGCGGACGACATCGCGCAGCTCAAGTCGCTGCTCGCGAAGGATGGGCTCAAGACGCCGGTCATCGCGAAGATCGAGATGCCCGAGGCGCTGGAGCAGATCGACGGCATCTTGAAGCTCGCGGACGGGATCATGGTCGCGCGCGGAGATCTCGGCGTGGAGATGCCGCCGGAAGAAGTTCCGCTGATTCAGCAGGAGCTCATCCGGCTCGCGATCGATTCACACAAGCCAGTGATCGTCGCCACGCAGATGCTGGAGTCGATGATCGAAAATCCGCGGCCCACTCGCGCGGAGGTCACCGACGTCGCCTGGGCCGCCATCTCCCGAGCGGACGCCGTGATGCTCTCCGCCGAAACCGCCTCGGGGAAGTACCCGATCGCCGCGGTGGAGGCGATGAACCGGATCCTCCGCCTCGTCGAGGGCTACCAGTGGAAGCACGGGCAGTTCGCGCCGACGACGGATCGCCGCAGACCCGAGTCACCTGACATCCCGATCGCGATTTCACGCATCACCGCGGACTTCTCCCGCGACATCAAAGCGCGCGCGGTGATGGTGCCAACGCGGAGCGGCCGCACCGCGATGATCGCCGCCGGTGAGCGACCCGGCGCGCCGATCGTGGCGCTCTGCTTCGACGAAGGGCTGTGCCGCAGGCTCGCGCTCTTCTGGGGCGTGACGCCTTGCCTCGCTCATCCGCTCGCGCTGGAGCAGCCGGCGACCGTCGCGCTGGATGCGGCGAAACAGTTGGGCCTAGCGGAGAGCGGCGAGAACATCCTGCTCATCTGGGACAGCGGCGCGATGGACGTGCCCACGCCGACGATGACGGTGCTCACGGTCCCCTGAGCGGCTGTCGCCCGCCAGGCAGCCAGCCGTCCTCGAAAGTGACAGCTTGTTTCAGGGCCGAAGGGTGCCGGACGCGCGCCGTTCAATCGGTTAGCTCTGGTGGCCGACATGAACAAGCGATCCCTCATCTATGTGGCGGTACTGCTGGTCCTCAGCGGAGGCGGCTTCGCGCTCTTCAAGCTCCGCGGCAACAACGGCGCCGATCTCAAGTTCGACACGCAGAAGGTGGACAAGGGCCGCATCATCGCGAAGGTGACCGCGACGGGGACGCTCTCCGCGCTCGTCACGGTTCAGGTGGGCAGCCAGGTCTCCGGCCGCATCGCGGAGCTGCACGCGGACTTCAACTCGCAGGTGAAGAAGGGCGATGTGCTCGCGCGGATTGATCCGCAGCTCATCGAAGCGGCGCTGGAGCAGGCGCGCGCGAACTACCTCGCCGCGCAGGGCAATCTCACCAAGGCGAAGGTGCAGGCGCTGGATGCGAAGCGCCAGTTCGATCGCGCGAAGTCGCTGGCCGAACGGAAGCTCATCGCGCAGGCGGACCTCGAAACCGCTCAGGCAACGGCGGAGGCAGCGCAGGCCGGCGTCGACGCGACGAACGGGCAGGTCGCGCAGTCGCGAGCGTCGCTGCATCAGGCGGAGGTGAACCTCACCTACACGACGATCCTCTCGCCCATCGACGGCATCGTCATCTCGCGCAGCGTGGACGTGGGCCAGACGGTCGCCGCGTCGCTGCAGGCCCCCACGCTGTTCGTGATCGCCGAGGACCTCAAGAAGATGCAGGTGGACACCAGCGTCGCCGAAGCCGACGTGGGCAAGCTCTCGCCGGGGATGACCGCCACGTTCACCGTGGACGCGTACCCGAACCAGCAGTTCCGCGGGAAAGTGCGGCAGATCCGCAACGCGGCGACGACGGTGCAGAACGTCGTCACCTACGACGCCGTCATCGACGTCGAGAACCCCGAGCTCAAGCTCAAGCCCGGGATGACCGCCAACGTCTCGTTCATCTACGACGAGAAGGACGACGTGGTGCGCGTGCCGAACGCAGCGCTCCGCTTCCGGCCGTCTGCCGAGGTCTTCGCGAAGATGAAAGAGGTGCGAGGCGGCGGCGCCAACGTTCAGTCCGCTGGCGGCAAGGGGTCCGGAAAGTGGGGCGGCGGCGGCGCGGGCGTGGGTGGCGCGGGGAAGGAGGAGGGACCGTCGAACAAGAAGGCGGTGTGGATCCTGAAACCGGACGGCCTGCCCGAACGCGTGAGCGTCACCACCGGAACCACGGACGGCTCGATGACCGAGATCGTCGAGGGTCAGGTGAAGGAAGGCGATCAGGTCGTGACGGATCTGCTCTCCAGCGGCGACACCAGCAGCGCGTCGAAGCAGCCCGCGGGCGCTGGCGGCATGCGCGGCGGACCGAGGATCTTCTAATGGGCGCGCTCATCGATCTGAGGAACATCACGCGCACCTACAAGATGGGCGACGTCGAGGTCCGAGCGCTCCGCGGCGTCAGCATCGCCATAGAGCAGGGAGACTTCGTCGCGATCATGGGCTCGTCCGGTTCGGGCAAGTCCACGATGATGAACACGATCGGCTGTCTGGATCGGCCGAACAGCGGCGAGTACCTGCTGGATGGGCGCAACATCTCGCACGCGTCCAAAGAGGAGCTTGCCGAGATTCGCAACCAGACGCTGGGCTTCGTGTTTCAGAGCTTCAATCTGCTCACCCGCACCAGCGCGATCGAGAACGTGGAGCTGCCCATGCTGTACGGCGGCCTGCCCACGAAAGAGCGCGAGTCCCGTGCGAAAGCGGCGCTCGAGAAAGTGGGCCTCGGGGGACGGCTGGATCACCACCCGAATCAGCTCTCGGGCGGACAGCAGCAGCGCGTGGCCATCGCTCGGGCGATCGTGACGCGGCCTCGGTGCATCCTGGCTGACGAGCCCACGGGAAACCTGGACTCGCGCACCAGCATCGAGGTGATGGCGCTGTTTCAGGAGCTGAACACCACCAGCGGCATCACCGTCGTCCTCGTCACGCACGAGCCCGACATCGCCGCCTATGCCTCGCGCGTGATCGTGATGAAGGACGGACAGGTGCTCACCGACAAGCGGCAGGAGCCGATGGCCGCGATCGTTCCGCCACTCCCGGTTGAAGGCGAGGAGGCGCACCCGTGACGATCACTCAGACGCTCCGCATCGCCGTCCGGGCGCTGCTCCGGAACAAGCTGCGATCGTTCCTCACCACGCTGGGCATCGTCATCGGCGTGGGCGCGGTGATCGCGATGGTGGCGATCGGCGAAGGCGCGAAGGCGCGCGTTGAACAGGCGTTCGCGTCGATGGGCACGAGCCTCCTCATCGTGATGCCGGGGAGCAGCAACTCCGGCGGCGCTCGAGGTGGATCGGGATCGATGCCGTCTTTGACGTGGGATGATCTCAAGGCGCTGCAGCGCGAAGTTCCGTCCGTGAAGTACGCCGCGGCGGTGCTGCGCAGCAACGCGCAGGTGGTGGCAGAGGATCAGAACTGGGCGACGTCCATCAACGGCACCTCTCCGGAGTATTTCCCCATCCGCAGCTGGACCGCGGCGTCGGGCTCGGTGCTGACGCAATCCGATGTGGAGGGCGGCACGAAGGTCGTGGTGCTCGGCAACACGGTCGCGGAGAAGCTGTTCGGCGCGGGCTCGGATCCGGTGGGCCAGACCGTGCGCATCAAGAACATCCCGTTCGAGATCATCGGCGTGTTGCAGAAGAAGGGTCAGTCGCCGATGGGCCAGGACTACGACGACACCGTCTTCATTCCGCAGACCACGTTCCAGTCGAAGATTCAGGGTGGGCTGCAGAAGTATCTGAGCGGGACGATCTATGTGAGCGCGACGTCGGCGGACGCGACCGCTCGGGCGGAGTCACAGATCAGCTCGCTGCTTCGCGACCGTCATCATCTGCAGGGCGAGAACGAAGATGACTTCTCGGTGCGCAACCTGACCGAGATGGCGAACGCGCAGCAGCAAGGTACCGAGACGCTGACCACGCTGCTCGCGAGCATCGCCGCCGTGTCGCTGCTCGTGGGCGGCATCGGCATCATGAACATCATGCTGGTGAGCGTGACCGAACGGACGCGCGAGATCGGCATCCGGATGGCCGTTGGCGCCAAGCCGCTCAACATCCTCGCGCAGTTTCTGGTGGAGGCGCTGACGCTGTCGTTGGCGGGCGGGATCATCGGCGTGCTGCTCGGGTTGGGCGCGGCGCAGAAGCTCGCGGCGCAGTTCGGATGGCCGGTGCTGTTCCGCCCCGACATCATCTTGATCGCGGTCAGCTTCAGCGCCGCGGTGGGCGTGGTCTTCGGGCTCTATCCGGCGCGAAAAGCGTCGCAGTTGGATCCGATCGAGGCGCTGAGGTTCGAATGATTTCCCGCGCTGCCATTTTCACGGTGCTGGTCGCGTCGTCGGCCGCGTTCGCTCAGCGAGTGGTCACGCTGGACGAAGCGCTGAACACCGCGCAGAAGAATCAACCGCAGCTTCGTCAGGCACAGGCGCAGACGGAGGCGGCTCGGGCGAGAGTGGATGCCGCGCGCTCCGGTTTTCTCCCGCAGGTGAACGGGAACGTCTCGTACGGCGTTGGAAGCACGCGAGCGTCCTCCGCTGTGGATCCGGCGATGGGCATCGGGCTGAGCGCCAACCAGCTCATCTACGACTTCGGAAAGACGACCGGGCGGTACCACGCGGCGCAGGCGTCCGCGGAGGCGCAGGCGGATGATCAGCGATCGACGCTGCTCGCTGTGCAGTTGAATGTGCGCGTCGCGTACTTCGATGCGTCCGCGTCGAAGGCGCTGGTGGCCGTGGCGAAGGAGACGCTCGCGAATCAGGAGAAGCACCTGCAGCAGATTCAAGGGTTCGTGGAGGTCGGCACTCGTCCGGAGATCGATCTCGCGCAGGCGCGCACGGACCGGGCGAACGCGCGAGTGCAGCTCATCAACGCGGAGAACAGCTACGAGACCGCGAAGGCGCAGCTCAATCAGGCGGTAGGCGTGGAGGGCTCGACGGACTACGACGTCTCCGACGTGAACATGCCGCCGGTGGATGGAGAGGATGAGACCACCGACGTGCTCCTCGCCGAAGCGCTGCGCTCGCGGCCTGAGTTCGCCTCCGCCTCGAATCAGGTTCGAGCGCAGGAGCTGTCCATCTCCGCCACTCGCGGAAACTACTGGCCCACTCTCGGTGCGTCAGCCGGCGCGAATGAAGCGGGACCGAATCCCGGAAGCCTTGGCTTCGCGTGGAATGGCGGCGTCACGCTCTCGTGGGCGATCTTCCAGGGCGGGCTCACGCGGGCGAACGTGGCGGAGGCGTCCGCGAACCTGAACGGGTTGAAGGCTCAGGTCGACGCGCTAGAACAGAACACGCGGCTCGAAGTGGAGCAGGCCCGGCTCGCGGTGAGAGCGGAGAAGGCTTCCGTGGATGCAGCCGGAGAAGCGGCGACCAACGCGCGCGAACGGTTGAAGCTTGCGGAAGGCCGGTATCAGGCGGGAGTCGGAAGCATCATCGAGCTCGGTGATGCGCAGCTCGCGCTCAACGCCGCGTTGGGGCAGCAGGTCTCCGCTCAGTTCAATCTCGCGGCAGGGCGTGCGAGGTTGATCAAGGCGCTCGGGAGGCCGGGATAGACGACCGCTCTCAGTGCCCGCCCGCGTACCGCTTCTCCCCCGCCTCCACCGGAATCGGCAGCCGGTTCTCCTTCACGGGCAGCGGGCACGTCGCGAACGCGGAGAAGGCGCACGGCGGATTGAACGCGCGGTTGAAGTCGAGCACGAGCTTTCCGTCCTTCGGCAGCTCCGTGTAGAGGAACCGCCCCGCGCCGTAGGTCGTCTTCCGATTCGTTGGATCCGCGAAGACGAAGAACAGCTCGTCGTCCTCCTTCGTCGCGAGCAGCCGGTACTCCTTCCCCTCGTGCGTGAACACAGCCGTCCCGTACAGCGGCTCATCGCTCACCTGCCCCAGCACGTTAGGGATCGAGATCTTCTTCCCTTCCGGCGCGAGCTCGAACCGAGCGTCCTTCCGCCAGTCCGCGCTCACGGGAAATCGCTCCAGCCCGACGAAGTGCTTTCGCGCGTCCGCCTCGGAATCCCGTACGCGGACCCCCAGCCGATCTCCGCGATCGATCACGAGCAGCTGCAGCGTCCCAACTCGCAGTACATCCGGAGCGCCCGCCGCGTCCGTCTTGAGCGGCCCACCCGAGAACGGCTTTCCATTCAGCGTCACCGGAACGGCGGGCTTGAACTCGACGCTCTTCCCCTTCCGCACGAACGTCCCGAGCTTCGCGGGCGCGGCCGCCACCAGATGAACCTTCGAGGCGGGATCCGATCCGGCCGGGTTCTCACCTTCCTCCAGCCAGTGCAGGCCCACGAGCGTGAGCCAGCCGTCCTCGGCGGTCAGATGCGCGACGCGCTCCTCGTGCCATTTCTTCTCTTCCGCTTCGAGAGCGGCTGTTGCAGAAACCATCGTCATCACCGCGAGCGCGATCACCATGCGTTCGTTTCATAAACAGCTCGGGAGAAAAGTCGATGCGAAGTTTCACTCCCTACAACCCCGTCGTCGCGAAGCGCGCGTACAAGCTGATGAACGACTTCTTCGCGGAGACGTTCGGCGGCTGAGCGGAGATGTGCGCAGTCTGAGCACGTGGCTGCGCAACTCCGTACCACCCGCACCAGCGTGAACACACAGGCGCGGTCCGTGCAGA
>JBJMQN010000184.1:0-6820 GCA_045802665.1 Myxococcaceae bacterium
GTTCGCAACGGACCATGCGGCCCACGGATATCCGCCACGCCAGTACGCCCGCTCGCGACGAGCAGCGAGTCGGTGCCGCGGTGGTGGAGCTGATCGGGCAGGAAGTTGAAGCGCTGTTCGAGCTCGGTGAGATCGTCCGCGTTCGCCGCTCGAATGGGGAGCTGCCCTCGCTCCAGCTGCAGCGATCGCGGAAGCCGCACCACGTACTCCCGGCTGTGCTCCTTCATCCCGAGCGACTCGTACAACCTCCTCGCCCCCGCGTTGTCTTCCTTCACGTTCAACGCCCAGCCTGTCGCGCCGCCTTTTCTCGCCGCGTCCGCCGCGATCGTCATGATCTGCCGCCCGACGCCAGCTCTCTGGAAGCGCTCGCCCACGACCAGCGTGATCACGAAGAACCACGGCCCGAAGCGATCCGTCATCAGCCACGCCGCTGTCGCCCCGTCGCTATCGACCATCTGGCTCATCGGCGCCATGCGCTGCGTCCACACCTCCGTCGCGGCAGGCGGCTCAGGCACACCGAGGAGCGCGTGGAACTCGCAGTAGCTCGGGTAGTCGCGTTCGGCCGCGGGGCGGAAGGTGATCACGCAGTTCTCGCGAGCTGCGCGGCCTCGGCGTCGCACTCGGGATCGTCGGAGAAGAAGCGGACCCACTGATCGCGCATTTTCCGGGCGTCGTTCTTTCCCATCGCCACCAGCACGTCCGCGAAGCCGCCGTCGAACAACAGGTACGACACGAGATCCGCGCTGTCCGGCGCCTCGCGATCCACGAGCCGCTTCACCACCGTCGACGCCATTCCCTTCGCCCGCCGGCTGAACTCCTCCGACCTCGCGTACAGCGACGCGAGCTGACCGATGTCCTCCGATGGCCGCACGAGGATGTTGCGCACGTACCGCACGCCCGAGTTGCGATGCGGCAGCAGCGCGCCGTTCAAGACCTGTGCGAAGTCTTTGCCGTAAGCCTCGGTGCCCGCGATGAGCATGCTGTTGAGCCGCCGCAGGCGTTCCAGGTCCTGATCGGTGCGATCCAGCATCAGCGCGTTCAACGTCTTTCCGAACAGGAACGGCGCCGTCGCCACAGCGCGTTCGGCCGCGCCTTCGGGTTCTTCTGGCCCAGGAGGTGGGATCTCGAGGTGGCGGAGGGAGACGACGATCACGCGTTCGGCGCCCATGCGGAGGGCGGGGGAGAGCGGGACGTTCAGCCGCAGCCCGCCATCGAGGTAGAGCCGCCCGCCGATCTGCACCGCCGGGAACATCAGCGGAATCGCAGCGGACGCGAGCGCGTGATGTGGACCTATCAGCGCGGCCTCTGCTCGAAGGTGCGGATCGCGCGTCCACGCAGGCAGCTCGAGGTCCCGCATCTGGATGAACACCGTCGTGCGCCCGGTGGCGACGTGCGTGGCGCTGACGGCGACGCCGTGGAGCCGGCCTGCTCGGATGGAGCGCCCGATGTTCTTCCATGGCACGCCGCGCAGCACGATGTCGTAGATGCCCGCCGGATCGATGAGCCCGCCGTTGCGCTCCTCGGTGAGATCCGGAACGCGCCCTAAAACCTCGCGCGCGACGCGGATGAGATCACCTGCCCCGAAGCGAAGCACCTCGTGAATGCTGAGCGAACGCCATCGCTCCACGAGCTCACGCGCCTGCAGCTTTCCGTCTTCCGCGTAGGCCGCGACGTGACACGCGTTGATCGCACCGACGGAAGTTCCGGCGATGACGGGCAGCGGCAGCGGCCGTCCGAGCTCGTGCTCCAGCTCCTCGCGCAGGTACGCCAGCACCCCCGCCTCGTACGCGCCCCGAGCCCCTCCGCCGCCGAGGACGAGGCCGGTACGAAGCGGAGGACGGTTCACGGCCATGCGCAGGCAGCGTCACGCGCTCCGCAACTGCCGTCCAGCGGATTGAGGCAGCGGATGTCGCCCACCACCCCGATTACGGAGTCGGCGGAGCCGTCAGCGCGGCGATCACATCCGCATCCGTCACCGGACGAAAATCGGTGAAGAAGTGCGACAGCGACTTCACGCGAGCGGGCTCCACCGCGCAAACCACGCTCCCGATCTCCTTGCGAAGTCCATCCACGGTGTGGCGAAGACCAACGCCCGCCGCAACGACGAGGTGCTTCGGCGATCGTTTCCGAAGCGCGTCCAATGCCGCTCGAATGGCAGCGCCGGTCACGAGGCCGTCATCCACGAGGATCGCAGTGCGGCCAGCGAGATCCGGTAGAGGCGCGCCGCCGCGATAAAGCGCAATCAGTCGCGAGAGCTCGGCCTCTTCGTGTTTCACCAGCGTCGCGAGCTCCTGATCCGAAACGCCGGAGAACTGCTGCAGCTGGGTGTTGAAGTACCGCCCGTCGCCCTCGGCAATCGCGCCCAGCGCCCGCTCCGGATCCGTTGGAACCTGAAGTCTTCGGACGACGATCACGTGGAACGGCGCGTCCATCGCGGTCGCGAGCTCACGGGCAACCGGCACGCCTCCGCGCGACATGCCAATCACGACGGGTTTCTTTTCGCGCCACTCGGCGAGCAGGACGGCAAGCTTCTGGCCCGCGTCGGCTCGACTCTTCAGGCGCTGATTGTCTTGCTGTGCCATCGGCGTCTTCCGAGAAGGTGAGCCGCTACCTTACGCGCAACCTCTGTCGGCGGGCAGCAGAACCGTCATCGAACCCCGGCCGGACTGTGGACGGGCGGCCAGCCACCCTCTCCTGCGGGGCAGACGGCGATGCGCACCTTTCAAGGTCAGGAGGCCATCATGGGCATTTTGGACCGCGAGCCGGGCGACAAAGTCCGCCAGGACTCCGCAGAGAAGAGGCAGAAGCGAGCGCAGGATCATCAGGACGTGACCGAATCTCCGCGCTGGGGTGAGGCCGGGAATTCAGAGCGCGAGCGCGGCTATCCGAGAGAAGGTGGAGAGACGCCGGCGCAGAGATCGCGCGAAGACGCGAACAAGCCGGATGTGGTTCGCCGACCGAACGAGTGAGACCGACCGAGGGTCTTTTCGGTGACTGGGTCATTCTGTGCACCGGATCTCGCCCCCAAAGCACCGATTGTGGGACGAAACAGGTGCAGAGAATGACCCAGTCCCGGAGATGGAGCCCGCTGCGCGCGGGCGGCGGCCGGTAAACGTGGCGTGACCAGTTCTGCGCGCATCGCAACGTGTCGCGAGCATCACGTGCTCGATACGCGAGTACCCGTGACGCACCCAGCTCGCTCACGGACTATCCGGCGATCGTCCGCTCCACCGCCGCGATCATCTCCGGCTTCAACGTCTGCCGAGTCCGCGAGTACTCGCGCCACGGATCTCGCCCGCGCGACAAGCGCTTGTGGACGTTCCTCACCGTGAAGTGATCTGCCATCACGTCCTCGCTCAGCTCATCCCACGAGAGCGGAACCGAGACCGGCGCGTGCGGCTTCGCCCGGGTCGAGTACGCGCACACAGACGTGTTCGTCCGGTTGTTCCGCAGATAGTCGATCAGGATCTTCTGCTTCCGTCCGGCCTTCGCGTAGTCCGTCGTGTACAGCTTCGGATCCTGTCGCACGAAGAGCGCGGCGATGAGGCGTGAGAAGCGCAGGCACTCGGCCCAATCGACGGCGGGCTTCAGGGGCACGACGACGTGAAGTCCGCTCCCGCCGGTGTTCTTCACGAAGCTGCGCAGCCCCAGCGCCTCCAAAACGCGCCTGATCTGAATCGCCGCCTCGATCACCTGCGTCCACTTCACCTTCGGCCCCGCGTCGAGATCGAACACGATCCGATCCGCCTCCTCCACGCGTTCGAACTTCGAGTTCCACGTGTGCAGCTCCAGCACGTCCATCTGCGCGACGCCGATCAGCGCGGGAAGGTCGTCGACGATCAGGTAGTCGCCGACCTTCGTCTTCTCCGCGATCTGCACGCGTCGAACCTGCGCCGGCGCCCAGAGCTTCGAATGCTTCATGAACGTGCACTCGCCCGACAAGCCCTTCGGACAGTGCACCAGCGTCAGCGGCCGGTCGCGCAGATGGGGAAGGATCCACTCCGCGATCGACTCTTGAAACTCCACGAACTCGAGCTTGGTGATCCCGAGCTCCGGCCACAGCAGTCGATCCGGATTCGAGATCGAAACGCCCGCAACCGTGGGCCGACCGCGCGAACGCAATGCTCTACAGCCCGAGGCTCGCGAGCCAGCCGGTCACATCCTCCAGCGCCTGCTGATCCTCCACGTGCGGCTGAACATGCGGCGCGCAGTTGAGGCACATGAACCCGTCGTTCGTCCGCAGCGCGCCCGAGGCATCCAGTGTCGTCGTGCACGCCGCGCAGCTGAAGCTCACCTTCGCCACCTTCGCGTCCTCGCGGATCCGCACGCCCTGACCGCCGTTCAACGTCCGGAGCTCGCCCGCATCGAGGAACACCGCCTTGCACGACGGACACGTCTCGAGCTGAACGCCCAGCGCGGAGGCGCCACGCATCAAAGCGCTGCACGCCGCGCACTTCCGCGACGTCGCGAAGCCGGCGTCCTTGAACTCGACCTTCTTGCCGAGCACGCCCTCCAGCTCGCCGCCGTCGAAGAACGTGCCTTTGCAGCCGACGCAGCGGTCGAGCTCGATGGGGCCCATCTTGAACGTCTGCAGCATCGACTGACACGCCGGGCACTTGCGGGGAGAGGCCATGGACCAGGGAGGTTAGCGCGACGATCAGAAGATTTCTTCGGGCAACTCCATGAGCTGCAGCGTGCTCGCCTGAACGAGCTTGCGCGTGAGCGTCACGTTCGGCAGCACTTCGCGAATGAAGAACCGCGCTGCAGCGACTTTGCCGTCGTAGAACATCGCGTCCGCCGCGTTCTGCTTCTTGCGCTCCAGCGCCTTCGCCGCCTGACGCACCAGCAGCCACCCGATCACCGTCTCCGCCAGCGCGAAGAGGATCCGGTTTCCCTGCAGGCCCACGTGGTACAGCGAGTCGGAGACCTTCTCCATCATGGTCCCCATGATCGCCTCCACATCGCCGAGCGCGCGCAGCAGCGCCTCACGTTCTGGAGCGTGCTCCTCGCCGCCCTCCTTACGATCCACCGTCGCCTTCACCTCTTCGAGCACCCCGCGCAGCGTCTCGCCACCGTCGCGAGCGATCTTCCGGAAGAACAGATCCAGCGCCTGAATGTGCGTCGTGCCCTCGTAGAGCGAGTCGATCTTCTGGTCGCGGATGTATTGCTCGGCCGGATAATCCTGAAGAAAGCCGGAGCCGCCGTAGCACTGCAGCGACACGCCGAGCAGCTCGTACGTCTTCTCCGAGTTGTAGCCCTTGAGCAGCGGCAGCAGCAGATCGTTGAGCTTGTCGAGATGCCCCGACTCCGCTGAGCCGTGCCCGCCGAGCACTTCGATCCGATCCTGAATGCTGGAGAGATAAAGCCCGAGCGCGCGCATCCCATACACGTGCGCCTTCTGCAGCATCAGCATCCGGCGCATGTCCGGGTGCGCGATGGTGCGGACGCGCGGCGCGGCCTTGTCGGTCGCTCGGAGGAGATCAGCGCCCTGCACGCGCTCCTTCGCGTAGTCGCGAGCGTTCAGGTACGCGGTGGAGAGCGTGGCCATGGACTTCATGCCAATCGCCATGCGCGCCTGCTCGATGACGTGGAACATCTGGCGGATGCCGTCGTGCACGTTGCCGACGAGGAGGCCGCGGGCGGGTTTGCGCTCGCCGAAGGTCATCTCGCACGTGGCTGATGCCTTGATGCCCATCTTCTTCTCGATGTTGGTGCAATAGACGCCGTTGCGCTCACCGAGGCTGCCGTCCTCGTGCACCCAGAACTTCGGCACGATGAACATGGAGAGACCCTTGGTGCCGGGTCCCGCGCCTTCAGGCCGAGCGAGCACCAGGTGCACGATGTTCTCGGGCAGATCGAAGTCGCCGTTGGTGATGAAGCGCTTCACGCCCTCGATCTCGTAGAGGTCGTCCTTGATGTGCTTCGCCTTCGTGCGAGCGGCGCCCACGTCCGAGCCCGCGTCCGGCTCGGTGAGGACCATCGTACCGCCCCACTTGTTGTCGATCATCGGCTTCACGAAGCGGCTGCGCTGAGCCTCCGTGCCGAGCCGGTCGATGATCGTCGCGAGGAACCCGCCGAAAACGTAGAAGCCGACGACCGGGTTGCTCCCCGCGAGCAGCTCGAAGCCGGCCCAGCGGATCGACGGAGGCGCGCCCATGCCGCCCAGAGACTCCGGAAGATCGAGCAGGTGCCAGCTCTGATCGTAGAAGGCCTTGAGCGACTCGGTGACGGAGGCGGGCAGGGTGACGTTGCCTTCGCCATCGAGCTTGAGCGGCGTGCGATCTCCCTCCGCGAAGCTCTTCGCCAGCTCCTCGCGGCACAGCTTGTCGAACGCCGAGAGCGCCTCGCGAGCGGTGGTCTCGTCCATGGACTTGAACGGACCCTGACCGAGGCTGTTGCGCCCCGCGTCATAGAACTCGAACAGGTTGAAGAAGATGTCCCGGAGATCGCTCTTGTAGTGGAGGGAAGTGCTCATGGGCCCCGCTGAGTAGCACAGGGAAAGCCGGGGGTCGGAGCGCCGAGATTCCGCTGCGAGCGGAGCCCGGGCGACTCACTGCGGGGTCCCGCGATTGACCACTTCCGAGCAATTCCGGTACGACTGTCCCAGCATGGCCCAAAAGCGAAACATCAACCGGGAACGAAAGCGCGTCCGCGTGGACATCGCCGGCAGCACCTCGTTCACCGTGGACGTCTCGCCCGGAGGCCTCTGCGTCGAGAGCATGCGCCCGTCAGCGCCCGGCGCCAGCGTGATCGGAAAGCTGCGAGTGCAGGATCGCGATCTCGAGTTCACCGGCGTCGTCTGCTGGGCGAAGGCCGCCGA
>JBJMQN010000185.1:0-14256 GCA_045802665.1 Myxococcaceae bacterium
ACGTCGACGTGCGCACCGGCTCGTACGACTTCGACAACTCCATCGAAGAGGACATGGACTTCAACTTCTCGATGAAGGGGACGAGCTACGTCGTGCGGAAGCAGGCGCCGATCGACGACGATCCCGCCGCGCTTCGCAACGCGCTGTGGCTCATCACGGACGAGAAGTACAAGAGCGCCCTCTTCAACCTGCTCAAGAAGAAGGGCGAGAACGTCTACACCGTGAAGGACCCGAAGCGGCCGCCGTCGTTCAGCAAGGAGAAGCCGAACACCTTCGTGCAGGAGAAGCTGGAGTTCGGTTGGGATCGCGAAGGCTGGAAGCAGAAGGCGCGCGAGCTGTCGGCGCGGTTTCTTCTGAATCCGCACGTGATCGACTCGGACGTCCTCGTCACCGGCGACAAGACGACGCGCTTCTTCGTCTCGTCCGAAGGCAGCCGCATCGTGACGGAGGAGACGATCTACGGCGTCCACCTCACCGCCTTCACCCGAGCGGAAGACGGGCAGCTGCTCGACATGTCCCGCGACTGGTACGCGCCCACCGAGTCGGGCCTGCCTTCGTTCGAGACGATCAAAGCGCAGCAGGACAAGATGATCGGTGAGCTGCTCGCGCTGCGGAGCGCGCCGGTGATCGATCCGTACACGGGGCCGGCGATCCTCGAGCCTGAAGCGTCCGGCGTGCTGTTTCACGAGGTCGTGGGTCATCGGCTCGAAGGCGAACGGCAGGACAACGACACCGAGGGCAAGACGTTCCGCGGTCAGGTGGGCCGGATGCTGCTGCCGCCGTTCATCACGATCGTGGATGACCCGACGCAGAAGGCGATCAACGGCAAGGCGCTCAACGGCTATTACCAATTCGACGAAGAGGGCGTGAAGGCGCAGAAGGTGACGCTGGTCGAGAACGGCGTGATGCGCGGGTATCTGCTCTCGCGGCAGCCGACGGAGGGCTTCATGAGCTCCAACGGCCACGGCCGCAGTCAGGGAAACCAGAAGCCCGTCGCGCGGATGGCGAACCTGATCGTCGAGTCGAAGAAGCAGGTGACCGAAGAGCAGCTCAAGCAGATGCTGATCGACGAGGCGAAGCGGCAGGGCAAGCCGTACGGGCTCCTCATCCGCGACATCACTGGCGGCAACACCAACACGTCGTCGTTCGGGTATCAGGCGTTCAAGGGAATGCCCCGGATGGTGTACCGGGTGGACGTGAAGGACGGGAAGGAGACGCTGGTGCGCGGAGTCGAGATCGTCGGCACGCCGCTGTCGTCGATCAACCGGGTGCTCGCGACCGGGAAGACGCTGGGCGTGTTCAACGGGTTCTGCGGTGCGGAGAGCGGGAACGTGCCGGTGAGCGCGGTGGCGCCGTCGGTGTTGCTCGGTGAGATCGAGCTTCAGCGCACGGTGGAAGGGAAGGATCGCCCGCCGCTGTTGCCCGCGCCGACGTCCTCGAAAGAGGCGGCGAAATGAAGCTCCTGCATCGCAAGGATCTCTACGGCTGGTCGCGCTTCAATGAAGAGCGCGACGTGGATTTCAACAGCGTGCTGTGGACGAGGCCGGACGGGAACATCGCGTTCGATCCGCTGCCGCTGAGCGAGCACGACGCGGCGCAGATCCAGAAGCTCGGCGGCGTCGCGTGGATCGTGATCACGAATACGGATCACGTGCGGGACGCAGCGGAGATCGCTCGGAAGTTTGGGACGAAGATCGCGGCGCCACTGGGCGAACGGAATGAGATCCGGGTCCCATGCGATCGCTGGCTGTCAGGAGGCGATGAGCTCGTTCCGGGTCTGCGCGCGATCGGCTTCGACGGCGGGAAGACCGCGTGTGAGCTTGCGTTCGTGTTGGAGGAGACCACGCTCATCACAGGCGATCTGATCCGAGCGCATCGCGCGGGCACGTTGCGGCTTCTCCCGGATGAAAAGTTGAAGGATCCCGCGCGAGCGAAGCAGAGCCTGAAGCGCCTGCTCGACTTCCCGAAGATCGACACCGTGCTCGTGGGCGATGGGTGGTCGTACTTTGGCGACGCGTTGGCCGCTCTGCGCAAGCTAACTAGCTGAAAAGGCCTACGAGTAACCGCACTGCCAGCTTTACCGCACGGTTCCGGTTTCGCGGTTCCGACGAACCATGCGGTACCACGTTCGGCTGAAAGCCGGATCAGGCCCGATTTGGACTCCCGAGCGAACGTGGTACCGCATCGGTCGCTCGCGGCGAGTTTTTCGAACCGTGCGGTGCGGGATTAGTCCCCGGCCTTCGCGGGACGAGACTGCCGCGGGTCGGATCAGCGCGACGATCATCGCGCCACCTCACCCGCTGTGCACGCCTGGCCCCACCTTGACGCCACCGCGCCGGAAGAAGTTAGGTGCGCAACCTTTTCGACTTCCCCGGAGCCGTTCATGTCCTTCCGCGTCCTCGTGACCCTGCTCGCTGCGTCTGGCCTCGTCGCCTGCGCGTCGTCATCCCGGGAGCCGATGCCGAACCACGACGACACCGCCGCCGAGATCCACGGCCTCGAGCGCGAGAGCGGCGATGGCCCGTACCTCACCGGCGTCACCGAGACGTTTCACCTCTCCGCCGATGAGGGCCTCTCGTCGATCCGCTGGTCCGCGACGGCCGGCTCGCTGACGAGCTCCGGCGATCGCGCGACCTGGACGATGCCGAAGGACGAAGGTGTGGCGTCGCTCACGGTGACCGCGCTCACGAAGGACGGCGCCGAGAAGACCGCGACGTGGAACTTTCAGGTGAGCGCCGCGACGGTGAGCCACCGCGACGAGCTCCTCGCGCAGGCGATTCCGGTGCTGGACGGCGGCACGAACGATGCGACCGGCAGCAGCTGCGAGCTGCAGTACGACTCGGCGAACAACCTCCACCTCGGCTTCCGCAACGACACGCACCCGGGGCTGTTCTACGGACAGTGGAACGGCAGCGTCTGGAACGTGCAGATCGTGGACGGCATGGGCTTCAACGTGGGCGGCCTCGTGGACTCCGAATGGGCGATGACCGTCGACCCGACCAACCACCCGCACTTCGCGTACCGGCTCGACAACAACCAGATCTGGTACGCGACGTACAACGGCACGTCCTGGACCCGCGAGCGCGTCGACAACACGCAGCCCGCGTACAACAACTCGGGCTACCGGATGATGACGATCGCCCTCAATCCGGCGCAGGCCAACCGGCCGACCATCCTCTACGTCGGCCTGTCCGCCACGAACTATCCGCACATCGTCGCCGCCGTGCGCACCGGCGCGAACACCTGGACCAACACGCAGCTCACGTGGCAGGGCGGCGCGAGCTCGTACCAGTACATGGCGGGCCAGGCCCTCTACACGACGGCGGGGAACCTGATCGTCCCCATCTATTTGAGCGGCTTCAACGCGGCGCTCGGGTTCTGGGATGGAACGACGACCACGCCGTCGCAGGTCGACCTCACGGCCGCCGGCGCCGGCAACACCGCCCCGTGGGACGTCTGGGTCAACGCGGCCTGGGCGTCGACGACGCGCGCCGTGTACCGAACGCGATCCGCCATCTACGACGTGAACGTCGGAAACCCGATCACGGCCAGCACCGCCGCCGATTCGAACGTCGAGGTCTCCGGCTCCACCGTCGGCGACGTGGCCTGGCAGAGCAAGCCGTACCTCCTCCACATGCACGGCTCGAACGTGGAGCTCGTCACGAGCAACCCTCAGGGCTTCTGGTCGTACACGCAGCTCGGCACCGCGAACACGGGCTCCAAGCCGTCTCTGTCCGTGAGCTCCACCGGGAACGTCAGCATCTGCTACCAGAGCCCCGGCGGTCAGGTGACGTTCCAGTAGCGGTTGTTCGCTCTGACGCCCATGCGCGCCCTCTGGTTCATCGCCGCCGCGGCGTTCGTCGCGGGTTGCCAATGCGGCAGCCCCGCGAACACCGGCAATGGCGACAACGCGCCACCCACTGCGGCGATCCTGTCGCCGAACGATGGCGCGCTCCTCACCGGCAAGGGGCCCTACACCTTCGTCGGGAGCGGCAGCGACGCTGAGGACGGGACGCTCGCAGGCGCGAGCCTCTCGTGGCGCTCCGACCTCGATGGGCCGCTCGGCACCGGCGGCAACCTGAGCACGCCGCTCCGATCCGGGACGCACCGGATCACGCTGGAGGCGAAGGACAGCAAGGGCGCGCTGGGGCAGGCGCAGATCAGCGTCACGGTCTCCAGCGAGAACTCGCTCCCCGTCGCGGCGATCGATTCGCCGGCCAACGGCATTTACGTGGATCAGGGCAGCGCGGTTCAGCTCACCGGCCACGCGACGGACGCGGAGGACGGAGCGCTCGCGGGTGGCGCCCTCTCGTGGTCGTCGGACAAGCAGGGGGCGCTCGGCACCGGTGGGGCGGTCAGCTTCACGGCGACGCAGGTGGGCGCGCAGCAGATCGTGCTCACCGCGGTGGACAGCTCCGGCGGCACGGCCTACGCGACGATCACGCTGAACGTCGTGCTGCCAGGAGGAAACAAGCCGCCTGCCGCGACGATCTCGCAGCCTTCGAACAACGCGCAGGTCACGCTCGGCGCCAACGTGAGCTTCGCGGGCTCGGCGACGGATCCCGAGGACGGCGCGCTCACCGGCGCTTCCCTCAGCTGGACCTCCAGCAAGGACGGCGCGCTGGGCACGGGCGGCAGCTTCTCGAAGACGAACCTCACGCAGGGCGCGCACGTCGTCACGCTCACGGCGACGGACTCGAAGGGGCTCACCGGCGCCGCGACCGTGAACTTCACGGTGAACGCGCCGAACAACCAGCCGCCCACGGTCAGCATCACCGCGCCCGCGAACAACTTCACGGCGTTCTTCGGAACGAACATCACCTTCACCGGCGCAGCGACCGACCCCGAGGACGGCGCGCTCACCGGCGCGTCGCTCGCGTGGACTTCTTCGAAGGACGGCGCGATCGGCACTGGCGCGTCGATGTCGAGCTCCACGCTCTCCACCGGCAGCCACACCATCCGGCTCACCGCGACGGACTCAGGCGGCAACTCCGCCGTGGCGTCAATCGCGATCAGCATCCTTCCGCAGAACCAGCCGCCCGTCGTTTCCATCACCTCGCCCACGAACAACCAGAGCTTCACCGCGGGCACGGTCGTTCAGCTCCGCGGTACGGCGAATGATCCCGAGGACGGCGCGCTCACCGGCAATTCGCTCACGTGGCGGAGCGATCGCGATGGAGTCCTCGGCAACGGCGCGAGCCTCGACACGAGCTCGCTCTCGGTGGGCGTCCATCAGCTCACGCTGACCGCGCTGGATTCCGGAGGGCGGAGCGGCAGCGCGTCGGTGACGATCACGATCACGTCCGCGCCGGTGAAGTTGCCGCCGGTGGCGCGGCTGACGGGGCCGACGCAGGGACAGGTGGGCGTCTCGCTCGGCTACAGCGGCTCCACCTCGAGCGATCCGGATGGCACGGTGGTCTCGTACCGCTTCAACTTCGGCGACGGATCGGCTCCCGTGACCGGCGCGTCTTCGTCCGCGAGCCACACCTTTGCCGCGGCGGGCCTGTACACGGTGACCCTCACCGTGACCGACAACGACAGCCTGACCGGCACCGCGTCGCTCCAGGTGGACATCCCCACCACCGCGCGCATCCCCAGCGTCGTCGATACCCGCGGCGATCAGCTCGGAAGCATGTGCCAGCTGGGCGCGCAGAACGGCGTCGTGCAGGTCGCCTATCGCGACGACACGCATCCGGCGATTTTGTACGGCGAGCTCAACGGCAGCGCGTGGACCACCGAGATCGTCGACGGGATGGGGTTCAACACCGGCGGGCTCGCCGACGGGACGTTCGCGATGGTGGTGGAGAGCAACGGCACGCCGCACGTCGCCTACCGGCTCGACTCCAATCAGATCTGGTACGCGAAGAAGGTGAGCGGCGCGTGGATCCGCGAGCGCGTCGACGGCAGCCTTCCGCCGTACAACAACTCCGGCTACCGGCAGCTCACCATCGCGCTCGATCCCGCGAACGGAAACCGGCCGACGATCCTCTACACGGGCTTGTCAGCGACGAACTATCCGCACATCGACGCCGCGGTCCGCATGGGCTCGAACAGCTGGACCAACACGCAGCTCGCCTGGCAGGGCGGCGCATCGTCGTACCAATACCTGGCGGGAGAGGCGATCTACACACCCACCGGGACGCTGCTCACGCCCATCTACCTCTCCGGTTTCAACGCGGCGCTGGGCGCCTGGGACGGCACGGCGAACCCGCCGACCGTCGTCGATCTCGGCACGTCCGCTGGCGCCGGCTGGTCTGCGTGGACGCCGCTGGCGTGGCGGGGAACGAACCAGCTGCTCGCGATCAGCTCGACCGGCGTGTTCGACATCTCGGTCGCCAATCCGATCAGCGGCTCCACCGCGAACCTGTCGCTGGTGGAGAACTTCAACACCTCGCTGAACGGCATCGCCGCGGACTCCGCCGGACTGCCGCGCGTCGTCGTGAACCACGGCACCGAGCTCGAGGTCGTGCAGGAGACGACGAGCGGCTACTGGACGCGCCAGTCGCTGGGCCAGACCGACAGCGCGGGAATAGACGTCGCGGTGGACGGGGCAGGGCGCACGCGCGCGTGCTTCTTCCGCAACGGCAAGCTCCTTCTGTATTGAGCGAATCGCGATCCGAGTGATCATGGCGCGACGGCTCTGGCTTGACAGATAAGCAATTCCTTATGTATCAAGCGGCCTGTGACTTCGACCGCCGCCGCCGCTGACGCCGTCTTCCGAGCCGTCTCGGATCCCACGCGCCGGCACCTGCTCAAGCGCCTCAAGAAGAAGGAGCTCTCCGTCGCGGAGCTCTGCGAGCCGTACGAGATGAGCCAGCCCGCGGTGAGCCAGCACCTGAAAGTGTTGCGCGAAGCGGGCCTCGTCGAGGCGCGGCGGGACGGGCGGCAGCAGTACTACCGGCTCCGTCCGAAGCCGCTGCGCCACGTGCACGAGTGGGCAGCGGAGTTCGAAGCGTTCTGGAACGACAAGCTGGATGCCCTCGGCGACTACCTGGAGAAGACGAAATGAAGCGGACCATCAAGCTGCAGCGCGAATATCCCCACTCGCCGGAACAAACTGGCGAAGTAGGAACGGCCCTCAAAGGCGCCGGTCACGGAAGCTGACACCCCGGAAGATTCGGAAGCGCGCTGATCGCATTCACCTGACCCGGCGGCGGCGTGAGCTCCAGGCTCGTGCCAGGCGGCAACATCACCGGACTCGCGCGATGAATCACCCGCCCGCCTCGGAACCCGCGCATCCGCAGGTAGCGCTTGAAGTCATTGGTGAAGATCTCCGGCTCCACGCCAATCGCCTTCTTGAACGCGCCGGGAAAATCGCCACCGGTCCCCATCTTCGCGAGGATCTCCCGAACGCGATCCTCCCCGTACCGGTTCACGAGGAACGTGAACGCGTGGTGCGCGGCGCCGTAAACGATGTCGTTGTCCTTCTGGTACAGGCTCTCCGGCGCGGTGATCGGATCGCGCGACGGATCGCTCTCGAGATACTTCGCGAGCTCCTCGAGGCTCGGCCAGCGATACGCCTGCTTCGCCGTGTACGACGCCATCCCTTCGCGGAACCAGAGCGGGATCTGCTTCCGCGTCCAGCTCGTCCGGCTCGCTGACGCCTGGTACATCACGCAGTGGGTGAGCTCGTGCAGGACGAGCTCGTCGACATCTCCCTGCTGCGCGCCGAACAGGCTCCACGTCTTCGGGGTCTGAATGAAGACCTCGTCGTACTTCGCCCACGCGCGGAGCCAGTCGTAGCCCTCGCGGTTGACCGCCTTCTCGAGCAGCTCGTGCGAAGGCATCACCCGCATCGTCACGCGATCGCGAAGGCCGCCCCAGCGAGACAGCTTCGGCGAGGCGTGCTCCAGCGCGATCTGGATTTTCTGAACGCCCGCCTCGTCGCCCGGTCCGTACTGAACGGTGAACGGGCCCGCCTCGGTCGGGACCTCCGTCCGGGCCTTCAGCGCTGAGAGTGGGGTCGCGCAGCCGGCGGATACCAACGCGACGAGAGTCAGGGCGACCCGGATCGGACGCGAGCAGCCGGGATCGCCGGACAGTCGCCGCCTCGCGATCCGCGCCCCACTCCTCACGCGTGGCCTCACGCGCCGCCTCCCGCGAGCTTCACGATCACCCGCCCCACATCCGCTACGTCGCGAAGCTCCTCTCGAACCGTTGCATCGGAGCCGAAGTAGAGCACCGGCACGCGGTTGAGCGTGTGACTCCGCGTGGAGAGATCCTCCACGTTGCCGTGATCGCTGCAGATGAGGACATGAAGCTCATCCGGCTTGCGAGCGATGACCGCTCGGGCGAACGCGTCGAACGTGCGCAGCGCGTCCTCGGCCGCGACGAAGTCCTGAGCGTGTCCTGCCTCATCCGCGAGGTAGTGCTCGAAGAGCGAGAAGTCCGTGTCCTGTGCGAGCTTCAAGAACACGTCCGCCGCTTCGTCGGCCGATCGCGACGGCACCGGAAAACCGTTCTTCTTTCCGCGCCGACCGTCGATGTCGTTCGTGAGCCCGCGGCCTTCGCGCGCGTCCTGCAACGTGCGCAGGGCAACGTCGCCCGCCGCCATCGCCAGCGTCGTCGCGGATGCTTTGATCTTCCGCAGCGCCTTCTGCGGAATCACGACATCCGGCGTGCTGCTCGGGCGGCGTTTGAGGCCCAGCGCATCGAGATACCCGGCCGGGTACGAGTTCGCGAACGTCGCCGACCGGCCGCTCTCCACCAGCCGCTTCACGATCGATCTCTTCGCGAGCAGCTCACGCAACTCGAGGTTCGGAAACCCGAGCACGTGCTTGCCAATGAGCTTCGGCGCGGGATCTCCCGTCAGGATCGCTGTCTGGTTTGACGCGGACTGCGGACGGCCCGGCACGCCGAACGTGGTGTCCACCTGCGCGAGCACGCCGCCGCGCGGAAGCGCCGCACCGGAGTGATCCTGAAACTGCGACAGCAGAAACTCGTGCCTCGCGAGCGGATTGATGTCCGGAGCGAAGGTTCCGATTCCCACTCCGTCGATGAAGAGCAGCGCGACTGGCACCTGCGGCCGACTCTAACGTCAGAACACGATCTTCCCCAGCACCGCGGGATGCCGGGCGCCGGTCGCCGAAGGCACGTTCTGGGGCGTGCCCATCACGCATTCGTGGCCCAGCAGCGCGAAGCACGCCGCCTCCTTCGCCGCCTCCGGGAACCCGAGCTCGGAAAAACTTCGCACCGGCACCGGCGCGAGTCTTTCGGTCAGGCCCTGCATCAAGGTCGGATTCCGCGAGCCGCCGCCCGCGACGTAGACCGCCTCGAGAGAGCGGCTGGGCAGGATGAACCGTTCATAGGCCTGGGCGATCGACTCGACCGTGAACGCCGCGGCCGTGGCGATGAGCTCGTAGGGACGGCGGCGGTAGCGCGCCCAGAGATCGTCCGCCAACGCCGCGCCGAAGTTCTCGCGCCCCGCGCTCTTGGGCGGCCGGCGGCGGAGGAACGGATGCTTCAAAAGCTCTTTCAAGAGCTCCGGGATCACCTCGCCGCGGCGTGACAGCGAGCCACCGCGATCGAACCCATGCCGGCTGACCTTCCGCGCGAACGCGTCGAGCAGCATGTTGCCCGGGCCGGTGTCGAACGCGATCGTGTCCGAGAGCCTGTCGCCCACGACGCTGACGTTCGCGATGCCGCCGATGTTCTGGAGCGCCCTCCACGTGCCGGGCTTTCGGAAGAGCGCCCAGTCGGCGTACGGCACCAGCGGCGCGCCTTCTCCGCCCGCCGCCATGTCGCGAGGGCGGAAATCGCAGATGACGGGCAGCCGCGTGAGCTCGGCGATGACTCCGGGCTCGCCCACCTGCAGCGAGGAGGGGAACCGCGAGAGCCTCGGCGGCAGATGCACCAGCGTCTGACCGTGCGACGAGATGAAGTCCACATCCGCCGCCGCCACCGCCGCTTCTTCGAGGAGCGCGTTCGCCGCGAGCCCGAAGCGTTCACCCAGCGCCGTGTCGAGCTCCGCCACATCCATCGCGCTCTTCGCGGCGATCACCCGGGTGGACAGCGCCTTCGGGAACGGCACGCTCAGGTGCTTCACGAGGTGGAGCGAGAGCATGCCGCCCGTGCCGCGGATTCTGCAGAGCGCGGCCTCTACGCCGTCCGCGCTGGTGCCCGACATGAGGCCAATGCAGAGGCTCTCACCGCGCGAGCGCACGGAGATGAGCCGCTCCCAGCCGTCACGGTCCGGCAATCTCACGCAGCGACTGCTCCCTGAGGCGCGCTTCCGCCTCTTTTCGTGAGAGTCGAGCGAAGTGCATGGCCAGCGCAACTTTTGGTGCGCCCCCCGCCGACTTCAAGAGTTTCGCCGCGTGCGCTTCGGGCAGCCCGGTCAGCTCGCGAACGATCCGCAGCGACCGCCGCCGCAGCTTTTCGTTCGTCGGACGAAGGTCCACCATCCGCCCGCGGTAGACCTTTCCCAAAGCCACCATCGCCGCCGTGGACACCGCGTTCAGCACGAGCTTCGTCGCCGTGCCCGCTTTCAGCCGCGTCGAGCCGGAGATGAGCTCCGGGCCGGTGTCAGGGAGGACGAAGAGATCCGCAAGCCGCCGGTCCGCCGCCGCCGGGTTGCACGTGACGAGCGCCGTGTGCGCCTCGTGCTTCCGCGCTTCTTCCAGCGCGCCGCGGACGAACGGCGTGGTCGCGCTCGCGGAGAGGCCGATCACGAGATCGCCTTTTCGAATCACGCGCCGGATGGCCTTGCTGCCCGCCTTGACGTCGTCCTCGGCGCCTTCCACGGCTTTGAAGACCGCCTTCGGACCGCCGGCGATCAGCGCCTGAATCATCGTGTGATCCACGCCGAACGTCGGAGGCGCCTCGGCCGCATCGAGCAGCCCCAGCCGCCCGGACGTCCCCGCGCCGACATAAAAAATGCGCCCGGATGCCCGCAGCACTTTCGTGGCGAGCTCCGCAAGCGCGGAGATCTGATCGAGGACCAGCCCGACGGCGTGAACGGCGACGCGATCCTCCGCGTGCAGCCTGCTCACCACCTCGCGGATCGGACGCAGCTCGAGGTCATCCGAGCGCGGATGAACGCGCTCGGTGGACGCTGCCAGAGTGCTTTCCGACTTCGGGCTGCGAGGCAACCTGAAAGGCTACGCGGCCTTGGTGACCTTGCCCGCTTTGATGCAGCGGGTGCACGCGCGAACGCGCTGGGTGCGGCCGTCGATCGTCGCGCGCAGCTTCTGGACGTTCGGCAGGGTCCGCTTCTTGGTCTTGTTGTTCGCGTGGGAGACGTTGTTACCCACGAGCGGGCGCTTGCCGCAGATTTCGCACTTGAAAGCCATGACGTGACAGCTCCTACAGATTCGAAAGGGCGGCGCTTTTACCGAAAAGTCCCGGGAAAATCTAGCGCTTGAGCGGATCCTTCTTCTTCAGCGACTCCTGAACGAGCTTCGCTGAACGGATCCCGGCCAGAAACTCACCTTCGAGCCCCAGCCCCGGGAGGACTTCACGGCTCGCGAGGATGAGGTTCTTCACCGCCGTCCGCTGCCGTAAACCCGTCACCCCGAGGAACTGTTCCGAGTTCACCTCGACGTGCGGGTGCGGCTGCAGCCGGCTGCCGCGGACGCCGCCTGCGTCCAGATACGGAGCGGAGCGAACGAGGGCGCGGTCCTTCGCGAACGGAAGCAGCTCGTCCAGCCGTTCGTCGAGCTTGCGTCCGAGCTGTTCCAGATGGGCCTCGCCCAGCTCGCGCGCGGAGGCCGGAACGAAGGCGGCCGCGCAGACGGTCCGAGCCGACTCGTCGTCGGATTTGCCCTCTTTGCCGCCCACTTTCCGGGCCGGGAGCACCTGCACGAGGATCGGCGACAGCTCCGGATCCTCGGTCTCGACGAGCAGCAGATCGCCCATCCCCAGCGGCAGCGCGTCCACCGGAACCACCCAGTTCACGGAGAAGAGCAGCTCCTTCGTGCTCGCGAGATCCAGCTCCTCGGAGAGCTTCCGCTGGCGCTTCTTGTCCTGAACGAGGCGCCGCAGCGCGCCAGCATCCGTCGCCGCGACGATCACGGACGCCCGGTAGATCGTCTCGCCGCGCACGAGCTTGATGCCGACCAGCTTGCTGCCATCGAACGAGAGCTCCTCGACCACGGAGTTCTCAGAAGGCTCGAGCCCGAGGACATCTCCTCCCAACTCCTGAAGCCGCTTGAGGAGCAGCTCGCGGAGCCCTTCGCGCCCACCGGGGAACTTGTGGGGGTTCTTGAGGACCTGAGAGAGCGGTCGGGTCGAAGCGAGGTTGGAGTCCGCCGCCGCGCCGAAGTGCAGAAAGCCGGAGAGCTTCCGAAGCAGCGTGGAGGCCGCGTCGTTTCCGCTGATCGCGGACGCCTCCTGCAGTCCGGGCACGCTCTTGATCTGGCTGCCGAGGCTCCACTTCTCGAAGAAGCCATCCGGCGGCAGGTTCGGCATCAGCTTGAAGAACGCATCCGAGCGTTCGTGCTGCTGGGCTGCCTCTTTGAGCCCGCTGTCCACCGCGTCGGCGGACTCCGGGTATTCGCGCTTGAGCTCGCGAAGCCGCTTCGGCTCCTCGGCGTGAAGATCCACGCGGTGGTTCGGGAGCACGAGCTGGAGCGATGGCGCATGCGCCTTGAACGCCCGCTGCAGCGTGGTCGTGATGCCGAGCTCGTTGAACGCCTCCTCGACCTCCGGCATCGCCTTCAACGGCGGCGCGAGAAAGGGCGAGTAGGGGAGGAGATAGCCGCCGTGCTCGTAGCCGTGGCCCACACCATCGTGCTCGACGAGGAGCACGCGGTACTTCCTCTTCGCGAGCAACGCCGCGGACAGCGCCCCGCCGAGCTGCCCGCCGACGACGATCACGTCGTAGACCTCGTTCTTCGGGCCAGAGGCGATCTTCGGGCGGGGCTGGACGTTGGCCATGCGCGGGCGGACCTATAGCAAGGCTCACCGCTGGCAGACACCGCGATCGCTTGCCGAGTCAGCGCGGACATCCGCCGCCGCCCTGTGGGTGATCCTCGCGGGGTTTCGGCTCGCCCCAGTGTCGCGAATGACCCCGGGCCACCGGTGAAGCGCACATTCGCGCCACGTGCGTGACCGAAGCGAACCGCGCGGAATCCCGAGAATCGCCGCGTTGGCAACGCCCTTGCTTTGTGGCCCCGCCAGCAACGCCCGGGCGATTGCCGCCCGGTTCATTCGAAACCCTGGAGTACCCCACACCATGTCGAACAAGACCTTCGCCTCCCGCTTCTTCCGCTCCACTCTCCTCGGCGCGCTGCTGTTCGTCGGCGCTGCACACGCCTCGCTCACCGCGAACGGCTCCGCTTCCGCCGAGGTCACCGAAAACCCGCTGAGCGTCGCCTCCACCAGCGAGACGCTCGTGTTCGGCAAGTTCTCCCCGGGCGCCGGCGGCGACATCACGATTGACCCGGATCAGACCCACTCCACGCGCCGGACGGCGGACTCGAACCTGACGTTCGACAATTCCGTGACGCCGACGGCGGCCAAGTTCACCGTGACCGGCGACGCGGCCCGCACGTACACGATCAACGTTCCGACGGGCTTCATCCAGCTGACGTCTGGCACGCACTCGATGCAGGCTGACGGGTTCACCAGCGACAAGGCGACCGGGCAGATCCACGGCGCCGCCGGCACCGGCTCGAACACCGACGACTTCTACGTGGGCGCGACGCTGCACGTGAACCCCGCGCAGGAAGGTGGCGTGTACTCCGGCGCGTTCGACGTGACCGTCGCCTACAACTAGTCCTCGAACGTCTGCAGGCGGGCTCCCGCTTCGGCGAGCCCGCCTTCGTTTTCCTCTCACCGCCTCAACGCTCCCCATGCGCTCAAAGCTCTCCCTCGCGCCGCTGCTCGCGGTCGTCCTCTTCGCCCTTTCCGCCGCTGCTGAAAACGCCCCGCAGGCCGGAGGCGTTCAGGTGCTGCCGACGCGCGTGGTGTTCGAAGGCAGAGAGCGCGCCGCTGCGATCACCCTCGTCAACAACGGGCAGAAGGCGCAGACGTACCGGCTGTCGCTCGTCGAGATGAAGATGAACGACGACGGAAAGCTGGAGCCCGTGCCTGCGGGACAGGCCGTGGATCACAGCGCGGCGCAGTACATCCGCTTCTCTCCGCGGCAGGTCACGCTGGAGCCGAAGACGACGCAGACGGTGCGCCTGCAGCTGCGCCTCCCGGCGGAGCTGGCACGTGGCGAATACCGCTCTCATCTGATGCTCCGCGCGCTGCCTGACGTGGATGACGCCATCTCGATGAGCGGCGCTGATTCGGGGATGCAGATCAAGCTCG
>JBJMQN010000186.1:0-7803 GCA_045802665.1 Myxococcaceae bacterium
CAGTAATAGACGAGGTTCGTCTCAATGTTGCCCAGAGCCACATACGCGAGCGCGCCGCCAGCCACGACGATCGCGCACAGGGCGATGATCAGGTTTCGCTTCTTGGGATTCATCTCTTCCTCAGAAACAAGGACACCGAGTAGGCGACCACGGTGAACAGGGTCGCCCCATAGGCGAAATAGACGTAACCCCAGCCGCCGGTGATTCTTCCAGAGCCGACCTGGGCGAGCAGGGGAGCTACCATCGCAAGCGAGCTCATCTCAGGCAGCCTCCCCGGCGCGCACGGACGGCAGCGCATCCGGCACGGTGGTCTCGAGCTCCAGTGCCTTGCGCGCGTTCAGGTAACGCTGCCGCGTCCAGATGATCATGATGAGCAGGAACGTGAACGCGCAGAACCGGAGTACGAAGCGCATTCTCGGATCCGAGATCGTTTCCGGCGTGGACTGGATCTGGTGCAGCGATCGCCACCAGCGCACGGAGAAGTAGATGATCGGAACGTCCACGAAGCTGACGATCGCGACGACGGCGGACCACACGGCGCGCTTGTCCGCGTCATCCACGAACTTCCGCAGCGCCAGATATCCCGAGTACGCGACGAGGAGGATGGCCGCGGACGTGAGCCGGGGATCCCAGTCCCACCAGACGCCCCACGTCGGCCGCGCCCAGATGCTCCCGAGCAGAACGCCATTCGCGCCGAACACGAGGCCAATCTCCGCCGACGCCTCCGCGAGTGCGTCGGAGGTGAGATCGGACTTGATGCGCGAGCCCACCCAGGCGCCCACGGCGAAGAGGATCCCGAACGTGATGCAGTAGATCATCGCGTTCTTCGCGTTGGCCTCGTCCGCCATCGCGAACCTCAGCACGACGCCGAGGAGAACCGTCGCCACGCCGAGCCCCGCGCCCACGAGCAGCATGGGCCTGCTGTCCATCAGCCTGCGCACCGAGCAGAGGAAGTTCAGCACCATCGCGAGCAGCGCCATCCAGACGGACGGCACGTGCATGTACATGATGCGCTGCACGTCCCCCATCATGGCTTCCGGCGGCGCCCAGGCGAGGCCCAGGTAGATGCCGGTGAGCAGCAGCGCTGCGGCGATGAGGAGCGCCGGCCAGCTCTTCCCGCGAAGGACGAGCACGGTCCCGACGCCGCAGAGGACGACGGGGATCAGCAGCGCTGTGACGTAGGGCGACATGGGGTCAGTCCTCGATTACCCGAGGGAACAGCACAAAACCGAGCCCCCAATAAATCAGATTGAAGACCAGAAGGAGCCCCAGCCATGAGGGCAACTGATTCATTGGATCTCCCGCCAACACGAGGTTGGTGCCCTTGACCGCGGCGAGCAGGGCGGGGACCAGAAGTGGAAAGAGCAGGACGGGGAGGAGCACGTCGCGCGCTCGGGCGTTGGAGGCGATGGCGGCGTAGATCGTTCCGGGCGCGCTGATCGCGAGGCAGCCGAGGCCGATGATCTTCACCAGCCCGAAGATGAACTCGAAGATCAACTGCGCGTGCTCGGAGTCCGTCGCGTTCGCGGGGATCGGCGCGCCGACGTCGTAGAGCGCGAACATCGGAAAGAGCAGCACGGTGGAGAGCAGGATGAGCAGCACCGCGTTGCCGCCCGCTTTCGCGAGGAAGAGCGCTCGGGCGTCAGCGGGGATCAGCCGAAGTCCATCCAGCGAAGAGTTCTCCGCTTCAATCCGGAACGACTCTCCGAGTGAGAGGACGGATGCGAAGAGGATCCCGAGCCAGAGAAAGCCGCCCGCGCCTTTCTGAAGCAGCTTCGTGTCCGGGCCCATCGCGAACGAGAACAGGAGCAGCGTCGCGAAGGCGAAGAAGATGAGCGCGGACATGCGAGCGCGCGTGCGCCACTCGAGGAGCAGATCCTTGAGGAGCAGAAGCCACGCGGTTCGCAGCAGGCCCGGGCGATTGAGCCGTGGCCTTTCGGCGACGACCGGGATGGGGGAGACGGCCTCCGCTCGGGGCGCGACGTCGTTCATGGCGCCGCCACCCGGCCTTCGGACAGGTGCAACCGCTCTTTGCACAGCGACTGGCCCTGCTCGATGAGGTGCGTCGCGAGGACGATCGTGGAGCCCTGCGCGATGAGCTCCTTGATGAAGCCCTCCATCTGGGAGATGCCGTCTGGATCCAGCTCGCCGAAGGGCTCGTCCAAAAGAGCCAGGTCCGGTTTCTTCAAGAGCAGTCGCGCGATGGCGAGCCGCTTTCGCATGCCGGCGGAGAACTGGCGGATGGGCGCGTCCGCTCGCTGGCCGAGGCCCACGCGATCGAGCAGCGCCGCGGTCACGTCCTTCGCCTTCGGCACCCCGAGCAGCTCCGCGAGGAAATGCAGGTTCTGCCGCGCGGAGAGATCTTCGTAGAGGTAGGAGGCGTGAGAGAGGAGGGCTGTGCGTTCGCGCACCTGTTCGCGATCCTCCACGACGTCGTGCCCGAGCACGCGTGCCTTGCCGACGGTTGGTCGCAGCGACGTCGCGAGCAGCTTGAGCAGCGTCGTCTTCCCCGAACCGTTGTGCCCGGTGAGCAGAAGTGAGCTGCCCCGCTGCAGCGTGAACGACAGGCGAGCGAGCGCCCACCGCCGGCCGTAACGCCGGCTCACGTCCTGCAATTCGAAGGCGGCGGATTCACCCATGAACGAGCGAGGAGTGCTTAACAGAAGAGGGGGCAAATGGGCGCGGTCCGGTCGGTAGAAAGTTCTGCCCGCGCGTGGAATCCGCGTGCCCAGTCCCCAATCCAAAGCCGCGTGACCAGAGTACGCGCGCGCGGCTCGCTGGGCTGGCATCGCCGCTGCAGAAGCGTACGCGGGACAGCAAGGTCAGTTGGCTCGCGAACGAATTGGGAGTGGGGACATGGGCGTGAAGGATTTCGTGCGGCGCGCGGCCAAGACTGCGACCGCGAACGTGCTGCACCACACCGGGATGCGGAGCGCGCTGGGAGCGGTGCGGCGTTTCCAATCCGGCGGCCGGCGCATCGTGATCGTCGGCTATCACCGCGTGGTCGAGGATTTCACCGGCGAGGTGCAGCGCTGCATCCCCGGGACGCTCATCTCGAAGGAGACGTTCCGCCGCCACCTGGAGGAGGCGCACCGGGCCGGCTTCGAGCTGTCGTCGCTGTCGCATGCGCTGGAGGTGATGGCGGGGACGAAGCGCTCGAAGAAGGATCTCTTCGTCGTGACGTTCGATGACGGCTATCTCGACGTGTACGAGAACGCCTTCCCGGTGCTCAAAGAAATGGGCGTGCCGGCCATCGTCTACCTGCCGTCGGGTTACATCGGTACGGATCGCCGGTTCAATCACGACCGGCTGTGGCACCTGATTCAGGTCGCTCGCGAGCGGCAGCAGACGCCGATCTACGACGGACTGCCTCCTCAGGCGGCGGTGCTGCTGGATCCCATCTTCCGCGGCAGCAAAAGCCCGTCCGCCGCGCTGGACGACTTCATCGGCGACTACCCGGCGAAGGTGCTCACCGAGATCATCGACGCGTTCGAGAAGCAGCTGGGCGGCGGCGAGGATCTGCGTCCGCCGTCGGGGCAGGTGATGAGCTGGGATCAGGCGCGAGAGATGCTGAAGGCCGGCGTCGATCTCGGCGCGCACACGGTCGATCACACTGTGCTCACGCTGCAGAAACCCGCTGACGCCGAGGCCGAGATCGTGGCGTGCAAGACGGAGCTGGAGAAGCAGCTCGGCACGCGGATCCGCGACTTCGCCTACTGCAACGGCTGGTACTCGGATGAGCTGGTGCGAATCCTCGCGAAGCACGGCTTCCGTTCGGGCGTCACCACCGAAGACTTCATGAACCGGCTCGGCGGCGATCCGTACGCGCTCAAGCGCAAAGTCCTCTGGGAGAACTTCTCGGTGGGCATGCTGGGCGACTACTCGTCGAGCCTCACCTGCTGCCAGCTGGACGACACGTTCGGCATGCTCGGGTTTCACCACCCGGTGCCGGGAAAGCGGAATCAGTTCGGCGCGCCTGCTGCGCTCTCGACGATGGGAGCCCGCTGATGGCGCCTGCCGCAGCAGCGGGGCAGCCCGCCGCGGTGGGAGGCAGCTTTCTGGGGAAGGCCGGGCCGCTCGTCATCGCGCGGTTCGTCTCGGCGCTGTTGACCGTGTCCATCCCGCTGGTGCTCGCGCGCCAGCTGCCGCTCAAGGACTACGGCTCGTACAAGCAGCTCTTCCTGCTGTTCCAGACGCTCTTCATGATCCTGCCGTTCGGGATGTCGCAGAGCCTCTACTTCTTCGTCCCGAGATCTCCCGAGCAGGGCCGCGCCTGGTTCGGTCAGGCGATGGTGTGGCTCTTCGCCATGGGGCTTGTGGCCTGCGGCGCGTTCTTCATGTTCGAAGGCGAGGTCGCTCACTACTTCAACAACCCGGAGCTGCTTCAGTACAAGTGGGAGCTCTGCGTCTACACGGCGTGCCTTCTGGGCAGCCACCCGCTCGAGCTGTGGTTCACCTCGCGCGGACACACGAAGGCCTCCGCGGTCAGCTACCTCGTCAGTGACACGATCAGGGCGCTGGCGCTGGTGATCCCCGTCGCGCTCGGCTTCGGGCTCAAGGGCGCCATGGTCTGCAGCGCGGGCTTCGCGGTCATCCGCTACGCGACCTGCTTCATCGTCCTGCTGAAATCGCCGGGCGAGAGCATCTTCAAGGGGCGGCTCTTCGTCTCGCAGCTGCTCTATGCGGCCCCGTTCGGCGCGGCGATGCTGCTCAGCTATCCGCAGGCGGCCGCGCACCAGTACGCGGTGTCCGCCGTCGTCTCGCCGGAGCTGTTCGCGATCTACGCGGTGGGCGTGTTCCAGCTCCCGCTGGTGGACCTCTTCTACACGCCGACGTCCGAAGTCCTGATGGTCCGCATCGGTGAGCTGGAGAAGCAGCAGCGGCTGGATCTCGCGCTGGGGGCGTTCAAGGAAGCGGCGGCGAAGCTCTCGCTCATCTTCCTGCCGCTCGCGGCGTTTCTGTTCGCGGCGGCGCCGGAGTTCATCGGCGCCTTGTTCGGTCCGAAGTTCTTCGCGGCCGTTCCGATCTTCCGGATCAGCGTCTGGGGCGTCGTGCTCGCGAGCCTGCCGATGGACGGCGTGCTCCGCGCGCGCAACTCGACCCGGCACATCTTCTTCAGCTACCTCGTGAAGACGATCGTCACGATCCCGCTGGTGTACTTCGGGGTGAAGCGCTTCGGCATGTTGGGCGGCATCGAGAGCTGGCTCATCGCGGAGATCGTCGGGAAGGCGATGCTCTTCATCCGGATGCCGTACGCGCTCTCGGATCCGAACGGCAAGCGGCTGTCCGCGATGGAGATCATCCCGTGGCCGCAGTTCGGCAAGGCGGCGCTCTCGGCGTGCGCGGCGGCCGTCGCGGTGGTCGCAGGCCGGACGATCGTGCCTTCCGGGACGGTGGAGTCGCTGCCGCACACGCTCTTGTGGCGAATGCTCCCGCTCTCCGGCGCAGGGCTCCTGTTCGGCGCGGGCTACCTCACTGTGCTCCGGCTGACAGGTGTGAGGCCGTTCTCGGTGTTCAGCGTCCTGCTGAAGCGGCGCGCGTGAGTGGCGGACGAGGTTGGCGCCCGGATGGAGGGTTCCTACCTTGGCCCCACGATTTCGAAGGGACGATTTCGAAGGAGAGGGCGACGGTGTTGGACGCAATGAAGTGGTACCGGGCCGCGAACGCGCTCCACAAGCGCCGTGTGCCGGTGATTCCGAACGTGCTGCGCAAGTGCATCCACATCCTGTTCTCCTCGTACATCCCGCCCGAGGCGGAGATCGGCGAAGGCACGGTGGTGGGCTACGGCGGCATCGGCGTCGTCGTGCACAAGGACACGAAGATTGGCCGCGAGTGTCTGCTCTCGCAGCAGGTGACGATCGGAGGCCGGTCGGGCCTGCCGGGCGCGCCGGTGATCGGTGACTTCGTCCGGATCGGCGCGGGCGCGAAGATCCTCGGCAACATCAGGATCGGCGACTTCGCGGTGATCGGCGCGAACGCGGTGGTGACGAAGGACGTGCCCGCCGGAGCCGTGGTCGCGGGAGTGCCGGCGAAGCTGATTCGGATCGATCCGGACCCGGTGGCGAGCTGGACCAAAGACATCGGAAGGCCACCGATGGGCTACCCCAACGTCGTGATCCCTGACTCAGCGCGCGGCCAGAGCGAAGTCGAAGCGCGAGCGCGCCGCCTGGCTGAATCCCAGAGCAACCTGACCCACTGACCATGCAAGTCACCATCGTCGGCGACTACCCGCCACCGCACGGAGGAATCGCGGTCCACGTGAAGCAGCTCCACGCGTTTCTCAAAGACGCGGGGCTGCAGGCGCGAGTGCTCGACATTGGGAAGGGCAAGCACGACACCGACGACGTGACCCCGGTGCGGAGCTGGGTGGACTACGCACGGCACGTCGCGGCGCTGGCGAGCAGCCCCGAGGTCGTTCACCTCCACATCAGCGGCAACAACGCGAAGGCGTGGGCGGTGGCGGCGTCGCTGGGGACCGCGGTGTCGTCGGAAGGCCGGCGCGTCCTGACCGTGCACTCGGGACTGATGCCCGCGTTCGCGAAGAAGTCGCGTTCGAACCGGCTGCTGATTCGGGGAGCGGCGTCCGGCTACCAGCGGGTGATCGCTGTCTCTGAAGCGGTGAAGGAAGGGCTCGTCGGTTGCGGAGTGCCAACCACGAAGCTGCTGGTCCATCCCGCGTTCCTCGCCTCGCAGGTCCGGCCCGGTGCACTGCCTCAGGATTTCGCACCGATGCGCGCCCGCCGTAAGCCGCTGCTCTGCTTCGCGCACCATCCGTCGAAGGTCTACGGGCGCGAGCTCATGTTCCGCGCATTGAAGGAGCTGTCCGCGCACTACCCGGAGCTCGGCCTCGCCGTGTTCGGTCCGGGCACGCACTCATCGGAATTCGAGCGCGACGCGTCGAGCTTCGGCGTGACCGGCCTCATCGAAAAGCTCGGCGAGCTCCAGCACGAGCAGGCGTTGGCGGTGATGGCTGCGAGCGACGCGTTCGTCCGGCCGACGACGGCAGATGGCGACGCGATCTCGGTACGAGAGGCGCTGACCCTCGGCGTGCCCACCGTCGCGAGCGATGTCTGCAAACGCCCCGAGGGCGCGCGCGTCTTCAAGGGTGGCGACGCTGCGTCTCTCTGCGACGCGATCCGCGACGCGCTCGCGCATGGACCGTCAATCACGCCCGCGGTGGACGCGGGCCCCTTCGTGTTGGACCTCTACCGGGAGCTGAGCCCCCGGATGGCATCGCTGCGCATCAAGGCAGCGGGATGATTCTCAAGGAGAGCAGCCGTGCGTCGAATTGAAGAGCGAGTGAACGTGGAAGCCCTTCGCGGGCGTGATCTGGTCGTCTTCTCGAATGACTGGGACGGCGATCCGCTGTCCAAGACGCACATCATGCGGATCCTCGCGCGGGACAACCGGATCCTCTGGGTGAACAGCATCGGCAACCGGGCGCCGAAGGCGAACGCGCACGACGCGCTCCGGATCGTGAACAAGCTGAAGAGCTTCACGCGCGGAATCAAAGAGGTGGAGAAGAACCTCTTCGTCCTCTCGCCGCTCGCAATTCCGTTCTATGGCAATGAGCTGGTGCGCAGCGCGAACCGAACGCTGCTCCGGCTGCAGATCAAGGCCGCGGTGGCGAAGCTCGGGATGAAGAACCTCATCAGCTGGAGCTACCTGCCCGCGTCCGCGCCGGTGTCGGGCACGCTGGGCGAGGAGCTCGTGGTCTACCAGTGCGTGGATGAATTCTCCGCGTTCAGCGACACGAACGGCCAGCACATCGCCGAGATGGAGCAGCAGCTCCTCAAGAAGGCG
>JBJMQN010000187.1:0-10122 GCA_045802665.1 Myxococcaceae bacterium
CGCGGTGCTCGGCAGCGGAAGCGTCGGCAAGACGAAGATCGTGGCCGTCTACCGGCGCGCTGACGGCACCCTCGAGCGGAGCGATCCCCTCGAGGTCCACTTCGCCGACATCGACCCGATCAAGCTCAAGGTCACCCGAGGTCTCGCGCACGGCAACGGTCGCGACATCTGCTGGGGCGATGACGGCGAGCTGGAGCTCGAAGCGTCCAGCCGCGCGTGGTTCGACGGCAAAGAGGTGAGCTCCGACATTGAATGGTCGCTGCGCCCGGATGGGGAGCGGCTCTTTCATTCGGAGCCTTCCGTCGGAAAGAAGGTTCGCTTCGAGGCCACCGCGATGCCGACGTCCAACCGGGAGCTGGGGAAGAAGCAGGTCGTCGCGCTCGTCATGGGCGCCAGCCGCTGCGCCTGCAACGAGCAGAAGGACGTGCGGCTGTTCTTCCCGCGAGACGGCGATCAGAACCCGGGCGGCCAGGGGCCAAACTGGGCGTATTACTGGGCGCAGACCCGCGCCGGAAAGGGGATCCCGTTCACGTACACGGGCGAGAACACCCCGGCGCAGACAGCCTGCGGCCCATCGCTCTTCGCCGAGCCGGAGCCGGATTATGCAGCGGCGGCGCACTACGACTTCTGCACCGACGAGATCTCCCTCGCGGATGTGAACCAGAAGGGCTGCTACCCGCGGTTTGGACAAGGCGAGGAGGACACCGGCATCGACTGCCTGGCCGTTGCGCTCAGGCATGAGCAGCAGCACCAGGTCGAGATGACGTCATGGTGGGGCCGGGGCCTCTCGAAGTGGTCGATGTCAGAGGACTCGGATTCTGATCTGGTCCCAAACCGCGTGGAGATCGAGAACGGTTGCAATCCCAAAGGGGAGTTCTCGTGCCCGTCGAGAGTGGACAAGTCGCTGAAGGACCGCGAATTCGACGCGTACCAGGTGAGCTGGAGGTCCTGGAAGCGCGGCTCGGCGGACGACGAGGACTGGGCCTACCCCGGCAAGCAATGGACGAAGAACGCGCCTTAGCACCGCCGGCCAGCCAACCGAGCATGACGGGGCAGGGAAGAGTCAATCCAGCAGGGCGGTTTCCGCTCCCTCGAACCGTTCTGCCTGGAGTGTCGATGCGTTCTGCTTTGCTTGCTGTGGCTGTCCTCGCGGTGACCGGGTGTGCGACCCAGAAGGCCGTCGCCCCGAAGATGGTGGCTGCGCCCGCCGTCGCCGAAGCCACGCCGAGCCGCCGCGACACCGCGAAGAAGATCCTCCCTTCCAGCGTGCGCGTGTTCATCGACGATCAGGGCCAGCCGCTGCGCAATGGCGCGGGTGTCGTGATCGCGAACGCGGTCACCGCCTCCGGAACCTCCAGCTTCATTCTCACCAACGCGCACGTCCTCGACACGCGCGGGATGAAGGAGCCGAAGCTCCGCATCGTGACCGACGTGGGAGCTGACTCGTTCGAATACGAGGGCGAGCTCACTGCCGTGGGCACCATCCCCGACATGGACCTCGCGCTGATCCGGATCCCGGGCGTGCTGCTCGCGCCGGTGGAGCTCGCGTCGGACACTGACCTCGAGACCGGTGACGACGTGCTGGTCGTGAGCGCGCCGTTCGGACGTTCGCTCACGCTCTCCGGCGGGATGATCTCCAACGTCGAGTGGGACAGCAAGCTGAAGGCTCCTTCGATGCTGAAGACCGACGCAGCGGTGGGCTACGGGACGTCCGGCGGCGGCGTGTTCTCAGTGAGGAGCGGCAAGCTGCTCGGGCTCGTCGAAGGGTACCGGACCACGAAGGTCGGCTTCGCGATCCAGGATCAGCCGTACGCCTTCGACCTGCCGATCCCGGGCGAGACGTTCGCCGCGCCGGCAGCGAAGGTGCGCCGGTTCCTCGCCGATCGCGGTCTGTCCGCGCTCGTGGAGAAGTCCGACCGCCGCGCCGCGATGCGGTAGCGCTAGTCCGCGACCTCGACCCACTGCAGGGTCCCGCCCGTCGCGCCGCCTTCGTACGCGCCTCGGATGATGGACCCGACCGTGAGCTCCTCGGGGGTCCCCGCGTGGCCCTTCACGAAGATCGTCGTGGAGCGCGTCACCAGAAGCTTCAACGCTGACCCGTTCGACTTCACGCGGAGCACACCCGCGGCGAGATCGATCTGCTCCACCGTGCCCTCCGCCTGACGGAGCGCCTTCAGCGGAACCACCTGCGCCGCGACGACCGACGCACCCAATACCAACGCCAACGACCAGGACATCTACCCTCTCCCACGGCTCTCCAGAAACGAGCCCGCGACAGAGTGTGCATCGCTTGCTCGGCTGCACAGGGGGAAGAGGATCCCTCCCCGGCGGAGCGCTGGCTGGGTTAAACATCCGCGCATGCGAAGCGACTGGGACGAGTACTTCATGAACATCGCGAAGGTGGTCTCCTCGCGGGCCACCTGCGATCGCAAGCACGTGGGCGCGCTGCTCGTGCGCGACAGGACCATCCTTTCCACCGGCTACAACGGCTCCATCCGCGGGCTCCCTCACTGCAGCGAAGTGGGGCACATGATGGAGAACGGCCACTGCGTCGCCACGGTTCACGCCGAGGCAAACGCGATCATCCAGGCCGCCAAGAACGGCGTCGGAATCGACAGCGCCACCATCTACACGACCGCGAGCCCCTGCTGGCCCTGCTTCAAGCTCATCGCCAACTCGGGCTGCAAGAGGATCGTTTACGGAGAATTCTACCGGGACAACCGAATCTTCGAGTACGCCGCGAAACTCGGGATCGAATTGGTCGGACCGGGGCCGGCGAAGGAACAAAGTTCAGCCTCGGGGGCCTGACTTCGTCTCCTTCCGCACACTGGCTTAGCCAGACTTCCAACTGGCCAACGCAAATGGTTCTCCGCGCGGGAAAATTTGCAGGCTGCGGGTTGACGCTCCGGACGCCCATCCCTAACTCTCTGCCCTCACGGGCGGCGGCGGGTCGGATGGTAAACGAGTAGGAGTTCCCGGTGCTTATGCCTATGGCGGCCACCCCGAAGGGACAGCCGGAACACGCGTCCACGGGCCTGGTCCAGGCGGCGAGATACGCCCTGGTCCAGCGGCTGATGGATTCGCTTTTGCACGACGCGCGCAATCCCCTGAACGCGCTCGCGATCAACCTGGACGTCCTGACCGAGAAGCTCCGCGGTCCTGACCGTCAGGTGCCTGCGAATCAGGAGAAGAACCTCAAGGCCATGCGCGAGCAGATCTTCCGCGTGGACGGGATTCTGAAGTCCTTCTCCGACTACCTCGCCCCGAAGGCGAGCTCGGCGGCCGGTGGCGAGACGCCCGCGTTCACCGATCGCGTGGTGAAGGCGCTGGACGTCGCGGGCCACGAGCTTCGTCGCGGCCGCATCGCGCTCCGTCAGATGGTGGAGCCGAACGTCCGCACCCGCGCGCAGGACGGCACGGGCTTGAACTTCCTGCCGCTGCAGGCGCTCCTTCGGGCCATCGCCCGGACGCAGCCGGGCGGCGAGATCTCGGTCACGCTCTCGGCGGATTCAGGCCGGGCGATCTTGAAGATCATCGACACCGGGCCGGACAACCAGGAGCCGTTCCCGGAGGGGCCAGCCGCGCTGCAACTCGAGGCGGAACGCCTCGGGGGGGAGTGCCGGTTGAAGGGGAGCGAATGCGTTCTCTCCCTGCCGCTCGCCTAGCAGCCGAACACCTTTTCGCAGCACGAAGCTGACTCCCCTTTCCGGGTTGTACCCAGAGGTCTACGACTTTGAGTGGCGCACGAATTCTGGCCGTTGATGACGAACGCGACACGCTGGAGGCGTTGAGCGAGATGCTCGCTCAGTGGGGCCACCGCGTGGAGACGGCGACCGATGGCAACGAGGCGCTCAAGCGCGCGGTGGAGTTCCGTCCGGACGTCATTCTCTCCGACATGGCCATGCCTGGCATGGACGGGCTCTTTCTTCTCCGAGCGCTGCGCGACGATCTCCCCGACACACCGGTGCTGTTCCTCACCGGCCGCGGGACGATCGACACCGCCGTCGCCGCCATTCGCGAAGGCGCGTGGGACTTCATCGAGAAGCCCATCGACACGGCGCGGCTCAAGGTCACGATCGATCGCGCGCTCGAGAAGCGCGACACGATGCGCGAGGTCCAGGGCCTCAAGCGCAGGCTCAAGCAGCTCGGCTCCACCGAGTTCATCGGCCAGTCGCAGACCATGCGGCGGGTGTTCGAGCTCATCGAGAAGGTGGCGCCGTCCAAGGCCTCCGTCGCGATCAGCGGCGAGTCCGGCACCGGCAAGGAAGTGGTCGCGCGCACCATCCACAACCTCTCGCAGCGGCGCGACAAGGCGTTCGTGGCGATCAACTGCGCGTCGATCCCCGCGACGCTGATGGAGTCCGAGATCTTCGGCCACGAGCGCGGCGCGTTCACCGGCGCGGATCAGCGGCGAGCGGGCGTGTTCGAGCTCGCCCACGGCGGCACGCTGTTCCTGGATGAAGTCGGCGAGATCCCGTTCGAGCTGCAGGCCAAGCTCCTCCGAGTGCTGGAAGAGGGGCGGCTGCGGCGCCTCGGCGGCAAGGTGGAGATCGAAGTCGACGTGCGCGTGCTGTGCGCCACGAACCGGGATCTCAAACAGGAGATCAAGAACCAGCGCTTCCGGGAGGATCTCTTCTTCCGTCTGAACGTGTTCCAGGTCGCGCTGCCGCCCCTGCGCGAGCGCCGCGAGGACATCGCGATCCTGGTCCAGCACTTCGTGGACAAGTTCAACAAGGACTCCGCCAAGCACGTCACCGGGGTGCACCCGGACGCGATGGAGGTCCTCAAGGGCTACGAGTGGCCCGGCAACATCCGCGAGCTGCGCAACGCCGTGGAGCGCGCGGTCATCCTCTGCGACGGCGAGCTCATCCAGCGCGATCACCTCCCGCCGGACATGTCCGGAAGGGCGCCCGAGCGGCAGACGTTCAAGCTGCCGTTCGGCCTGCCGCTCGACATCGTGGAGAAGGAGTACATCCTCGGCTCGCTCGCGCGGAACGGGAACAACAAGGCCCGGACGGCGGAGATCCTGGGGGTGTCTGAGAAGACGCTCTACAACAAGCTCAACCGCTACGCGGCCGAAGCCCGCGAAAAGGAAGGGCAGGGCCCGGTGGGCTCCGTGGATCCCGGGCGCAAGGCGATGGGCCCGGCAGCCGCCAACCTGCCCGTCCGCTGAGCGCGGGTCGGAGAGTTGGTTACATCTCCGGAAACCCGCGTCAGACCTTGACTTTTACCCTCCGGAAGAGGGACTCTCCGCACCCTGTTCGATGTGTCTGCGACCTAGGCGGACGCATCGATTGCCGCGACGCATCCAGCGGCCTGCGAGTCCCACGGAAGGGCAATTAGCACATGAGCGACGGACAGATTCTTCACCTCTTCGGCGGCAAGGGTGGCGCCGGCAAGACGACGCTCGCGCTCGCCTTCGCGATGAACCTCGCGGAGGATCGGCCGAAGGACAAGATCCTCCTCGTCTCGCAGGATCCGGGCCTGGCGCTGGCGGACCTCTGCAAGAAGACCCTCTCGGGCAAGCCCTCGAAGCTCGTCGCGGGCAAGGGCAATGGCGCGCTGTTCGCCGTCCAGTTCGATCCGAAGCTGACCGCGGAGCCGTTCCTCAAGAAGTTCAAGCCGGCGCTCGTCGCCGCGGCGCAGAAGGGCGCGGTGCTGTCGGATGAGGAGATTGGCAAGATCTTCGACACCACGCACCCCGGGCTCGACGAGCTGATCGGGCTGCTGTCGCTGGCCGAGTCGCTGGAGTCGGGTGAGTACGACCGCGTGGTCGTGGACATGTCGCCCACGGCGCACGAGCTGCGGCTGTTCGACCTGGTTCCGTACCTCAAGAAGTTCCTGCAGATCGCGCGCGGCCTGACCATCAAGAAGAAGGACCAGGTGGCGGCTCCCGCGGGCTTCGTCGATGAAGTCGCGCAGAAGCTCGAGAAGCTGCAGGCGCTGCTCAAGGATCCGGCGCGGACGTCGTTCCACATCGCCGCGCTGGCCGAGCCCGTCCCCGAGGCGCAGACCCGGATGCTGTTCCAGCAGCTTCGCGAGAAGGCGCTGCCGGTCTCCGAGATCATCGTGAACCAGGTGGAAGATCACACCGGGTGCCCGATGTGCCAGGGCCGCCGCGGCCTCCAGGCCCCGCACGTTCGGAAGTTCCAGGCGCTGGACAAGACGGTGCCGGTGAACCTGATCGGCAAGCGCGAGGAAGCGCCGCGCGGGCTGGACGACGTGAAGAAGTTCGGCAAGGCGTGGGCGACCAACAAGGAGACCAAGGCGCTGGAGTTCTCGGCGGCCGAAGGTCCTCCGGCGCTGGTGCGGGCGCCCTCGATGCCGCCCATCGCGGCGCCTCCGCTGCCTCCGACGCGGCTCATCTTCTTCGTGGGCCAGGGCGGAGTGGGCAAGAGCTCCTGCGCGGCCGCCGCGGCGGTGACGCTGACCGAGAAGGAGGGGCCGGTGCTCCTCATCTCCACGGATCCGGCGCACTCGCTCTCTGACGTGCTGCAGAGCCGGCTGACCGACACCGAGACGCAGGTGAAGGGGACGAAGGGTCTCTACGCCCGCGAGCTCGACACCTCGGCGTGGTTCGCGAATCTGAAGAAGCGGATCAAGGAGAAGACCGAGAAGGTCTTCGAGCCGAACGGGAAGAACCCGGACGTGGCGTACGACCGCGAAGTGCTGCGCAACCTGATCGACTGCGCGCCCGCCGCGCTGGACGAGCTCCCCGCGCTGTCCGCGCTGGCGGAGGCGCTGCTTCAGGAGCGGTTCAAGCGCATCGTCGTCGACCCGTCGCCGACGTGTGATTCGCTGCGGATCCTGGAGCTGCCGGCCATTGCGCGGAACTGGCTGACGCCGACGGTCGCGGTGCTGACGAAGTACAAGGCGAAGGGCTTCTCGGAGCTCATCGACGAGCTGAACATGCTTCTGAAGTACGTGAAGCGGTTCGAAGACGCGCTCGCGACGCCGACGGAGAGCCGGTTCGTGGTGGTGACGCGCGGTGAAGATCTCGCGCAGCCCCGCACCGAGCGGCTGGTGGAGTACCTGAAGGAGCGGAAGCTCGCGGTGGAGCGAGTGCTGGTGAACCGCGTCCTGCCGAAGACCACCTGCAACAAGTGCGAGAACCGGCGCAAGAACGAGCTGAACGTGGCGAAGAATCTGGAGAAGAAGGTCGGTCTCCCGATCACCGTCGCCCCGGCGCTCGGCCGTCACCCGGCGGGTCTCCGCGAGCTGAAGGCGTTCCGGACCAGCTGGTACGCGCTGTCCGCCACCGCGAAGACGAAGGCGGCGTAGGACTCAGCGAAGTTTGCTGCTCTCGGCCCTGGTTCGCGAAAGCGGATCGGGGCCGTGGTGTATCTGGGGTTTGAGCTGCCGCTCCGAGCGAGCCGCGCTTTCCCTCAGCTCAGGCCGTGTCGCCCAGTGAAGTGGCGCCGCAGGAAGTCCCGAGCCCGCTCCCATGCGAGCTGCGCGGCATCGCTCAGCGCCGGCTCTTCGCCTGCGTGTGAGCGGCGGACGCGCTGAATCGCGGGGAGCTCCGGCGGCGGCACGTCGCGGTCAGGCGAGACGATCGCCGGGGGTTCGGCGATCACCGAGGCGGCCGGCGGCGGCTCCTGGTTGAGCGTGGAGACCGGCCGATCCTGTTTCGATGCGCCGACGGGCAACTCGCGGTTCAGCGCGGCAATTCGCTCCTGCGCCTCCCGCACCGTGGCGGTTGCCTCGTCGAGCGAAACCTCATTCTGCGAGAGCGCCGTCGCGAGCTGGCAGTTGTAGACGCGGCAACCATTGGGCCGTGCCTCGTAGACCGTGCACCGCGTGCCATCGAGCGCGCTGCACTTCTGCGGCAGCCGGTAGCTTCCGTCCTCGCGCATGCCCACCGCGACGTCGCGCTCGATCAGCGCCGCTGCTTCGTCGGGGCTCAGCGAGACGAACGCGAAGAGCGAGCCGTCGCAGCACAGACCGCAGAGCTGGCAGAGGGCGGAGACGGACACGGGCTCAATGTAACAAGCGGCGGTGATGAACTGATCCCGAGGCCTCTACGCGCTGCACTCATCCGGCTCGTCGAGGAACGCCATCCCGGCATCGTGAAAGTCGATCATCGTCCCGGTGAACACGCCGGTCATCGACTTCGCCACGTCTTTTCCGCGCTTCGGCAGGTTGAGCCGGACCTTGAAGCTCGGCGCGCCCAGTGAGTTCTTCGCGTCCTCCAGCGACCAGGTCCCATCGAAGCTCACGGTCTTCATCTCGCCTTCGTCGTTCATCTGCTTCTCGGTGAGCTTCGCTTTCCCACCCGCCAGGAACTTCAGGCTGTGAATGCTTCCGAACGCGCCCTGACCCTTGTCCCACCAGCTCACGTTGAGGAGCAGGGTCTGCAGCCCGTCTTTCGTGTCCGGGTTCACGCCCATCAACTTCTGGTACCCGATCGTGTCGCGGACGCTCTGGAGATCGGCGTCCTTCTTCATCCGATCTCTCCGCTTCGGATCCAGCTTCACGCTCTTCTCGAGCTCGCTCACGATCGTGTGGCGATACGCCTCGTGCTGGCAGGTCTGGCCGGCTTTGCGTACCAGCGAGAGCGTGCAGGCGAGGTTGTAGTGCGGGAGCGCGTACGTCGGGTCCGCCTGGATCGCGCCCTGAAACTTCGCGATCGCGGTGTCCCAGTCAGCCGCCTTGTAGGCGTCCATCGCGTCCGAGTTCAGCTTCTTCGCGTCCGGGGTCTGCGCGAACGAGGAGGCGGCCACCAACGAGAGACCAAGCGCCAGCGTTTTCGGGTTCATGCGGTGACGTTCACTCTACGCTGTGCGTCATCAATCGTGCGTTGAAAGCCACCGTGCGGGTTGCTAGAGCCGCGAGCCACATGGCGACCAGCATTCCGTACGCGCTGGACTTCGAACGGCCGCTCATCGAGCTCGAGAAGAAGATCGACGAGCTCAAGGGCCTCTCGTCCACCGGCGCCGCCGACTTCTCCGCGGAGATTTCGAAGCTCGAGAAGAAGGCGAAGAAGCTCCAGAGCGAGATCTTCAGCGATCTGACCCGCTGGCAGGTCGTCCAGCTGTCGCGCCATCCGGCCCGGCCGTACTTCCTCGACTACGTGAACTTCCTCTTCACTGAATACTTCGAGCTCGCGGGCGACCGGCGCTTCGCGGAGGACTCGGCGGTGATCGGCGGGTTCGCCCGGTTCGACGGGCTTCCGGTGCTGGTCATCGGCCATCAGAAGGGCCGCAACACCAAGGAGAACATGTCGCGGAACTTCGGGATGCCGCGCCCGGAGGGCTACCGCAAAGCGAAGCGCCTGATGGAGCTCGCGGAACGCTTCAACCGGCCCATCTTCACCTTCGTCGACACGCCCGGCGCGTATCCCGGAATCGGCGCGGAGGAGCGCGGACAGGCCGAGGCGATCGCGGTGAATCTGGAGGTCATGGCGGGCCTTCGCGTTCCGGTCATCTCCACGGTGATCGGCGAGGGCGGCTCCGGCGGCGCGCTGGCGATTGGCGTGGGGAACCGGGTGCTGATGATGCAGAACAGCATCTACTCGGTCATCAGCCCCGAAGGCTGCGCGACGATCCTGTACCGCGACGCGACGAAGGCACAGAAGGCCGCGGACGCGATGAAGGTGACGGCGCGCGATCTGTTGGAGCTCAAAGTAATCGACGAAGTGGTCGCCGAGCCGGCGGGTGGGGCGCATCGCGATCCTGCTCGGGCGGCGGAGGCGCTCGGTCGAACGTTGAGGAAGCACCTTTCTGCGCTGAAGGGCCTTTCGGGTGACCGACTGGTCGAAGACCGTTACAAGAAGTTCCGAGCGCTCGGGGTCTTCTCGGGCAAATGAACTCTCACTCCGAGTCGTCCAACATGCGTCCGCTGGTTCCTGACTACGTCGCCACGCTCAAGCCGTACGTCCCCGGCAAGCCCATCGCGGAGACCGAGCGCGAGTACGGCATCACCGGCGTGGTGAAGCTCGCCTCGAACGAGAATCCGCTGGGGCCCTCTCCGATGGCGGTCCGAGCGATCGAAGCGGCGATCAAGGACATCCACTACTACCCGGACGGCAGCCACTACGAGCTGGTGCGCGCGATTGCCAGGCACCTCAACGTGAAGCCGGAAGAGGTGGTGTGCGGCTCCGGCTCGAACGAGATCATCGAG
>JBJMQN010000188.1:0-9505 GCA_045802665.1 Myxococcaceae bacterium
CGAATCGCGGCGCAGCCCGGGGGAAGAGGACCTGAAATTTTGTGCAGTGTCAGTCCCTACTGATAGGGTGTTCAGTGTCGGCGCTAACTGAGGGGTGACGAATGCTTCTGGGACTGCGGATCTCGAACTTTGCGGTGATCGATGAGGTGGAGGTGGGCTTCGGCTCGGGGCTGACCGTGCTCACCGGCGAAACGGGGGCGGGCAAGTCCATCCTCGTGGACGCGCTCTCGCTGTTGCTCGGGGGCAGATCAGATGGAGATGTGGTCCGCGCCGGATCAGAAGAGGCGATCGTCGAAGGCACCTTCGCGAGGACCCCGGAGCTCGCCGCGAGGCTCGAGCAGCTGGGGTTGCCCGACGACGACGAGCTATTGATACGGCGCGTCGTGGGACGGGGCGGGCGCGGGAAGGCGTACGTGAATGGCTCGCTCGTGACGGTGGGCGTGCTCTCGCGCCTGATGAAAGGCAGCGTCGACATCGCAGGGCAGCACGAGCACGTGGGCCTGTTCGATCCGGCACAGCATCGGATGCTTCTGGACAAACAGGCGGAGCTCGAAGCGGAGCTGTCGCGCTACCACGAGCACTGGGCCGCTCTGGCGGAGCTTGGCCGGAAGATGCAGGGCCTCGGCGGCGACGAGCAGCAGGCCCGCCAGCGCGGGGACTTCCTCCGCTATCAGCTGGAGGAGCTGGAGCGGCTGGATGCGCAGCCGGGCGAGGATGATCTGCTCGAAGCGGAGCGGCGAAAGCTCTCCGGCACCGAAAAGCTCAAGCGCGCGGCAGTAGAGGTGGAGTCGTTGCTGTCAGGGCAGGACGGCTCGGCGCTGGAGCTCATCCACCGCTCCGTCGCCCAGCTCACCGAGGCCACGAAGACGGACGTCGCGCTGCTCCCTCAGCTGGATGCGCTGCGCGCCGCGGCCGGCGAGGTGGACGCCATCGCCCGAGGCATCGCCCGGTACGGCGCGGCGATGGACGCGGATCCGCAGCGCCTGCAGGACGTGGAGGAGCGGCTGGACGCGATCAAGAAGCTTTCGCGGAAGCACGCGCGCGCCCTCTCCGGCCTCATCGAGCTGCGATCGGAGCTGAAAGAGGAGCTCACCCGCATCGAGCACCGCAAAGAGGATCTCGAGGCCTGCCAGAGACAGAAGCTCGAGCTCGAGCAGAAGGCCTTCGGCGTCGCGCGGAAGCTGTCCGAACGCAGGAAGAAGGCGGCGGCGCAGTTCTCCGCGCAGGTCCGCACGGGGCTTGCCCAGCTCGCGATGGCGAAGGCGGTGTTCGAGGTGCGCGTCGAGTCCGGCGAGGTGCTCGGCCCAGAGGGGCTGGACGCGGTGGAGTTCTACTTCAGCGCCAATGCGGGCGAGCCGTGCAGGCCGCTCTCGAAGGTGGCGTCCGGCGGCGAGGCGTCCCGCGTCCTGCTCTCCCTCAAGCGCGCGCTGGCGGGGACGGATGGCTGCGGCTGCTACGTGCTGGATGAAGCGGACAGCGGCGTCTCCGGCGCGGTGGCGGAGGTCGTGGGGCGGATGATCAAGGAGGTCTCGCTTCACAGGCAGGTCCTCTGCATCACCCACCTTCCTCAGGTGGCCGCCTACGCGGATGCCCATCTGCTCATCAAGAAGGAGCAGACCCGCGGCCGGACCTACTCGCGCGTACTGCCGCTGGCCGAAGGACAGGAGCGGACGACTGAGCTCGCTCGGATGCTCTCCGGGGTGGAGCTGACGAAGGAGGCGTTGGGCGCGGCCGAGGCCCTCGTCAGATCCGCCTCCAGAGTGAGCAAGGCGTCTGGGCACGATGTACGCCGTGTCAAATCGCCGCCCGCGATCTCCGCGCGAGAGGCCCGCGTCAAGCCGGAAAAGCGTCGCCTCGGTTCCTGAGCAACCGACTACGACGTTGCGGGGGCGGGGCGCCTCACATATCGTCCGCCGCGTGTCGAAAGCCGCAGAGCAGGCCATGGCCACCACCGCTCGCCGGACCAAGGTCGTTTCTGCTGGGCTGACCGACGTCGGTCGGAAGCGTCAGCACAACGAGGACAGCTATCTCATCGACGAGGAGCTTCACCTCTTCGTCGTCGCGGATGGCATGGGTGGTCACGCGGGCGGAGGCACCGCCTCCCGAATCGCCGTGGAGACCATCGACCGCGAGCTTCGGAAAATCCGCGACTCGAAGGAGAACCCCTTCGGTGGCAGTGGCGGGCAACAGCTTCAGGACTCCGCGGTCCCCGAGGCTATTCGCAGCGCCGTGGAGCGCGCGTGCCTCGCCATCTTCCAGGAGGCGCAGAACGATGCGCGGCTTCAGGGGATGGGGACCACCGTCATCTCGCTCCTCGTTCATGAGGAGTACGCGTTCTTCGCGCACGTCGGCGACTCGCGCGCGTATCTGGTGCGGGGCGATCTGATTCAGCAGATCAGCGAGGACCACTCGCTGGTGAACGAGCAGATCAAGGCGGGGATGATCACCGCCGAGGAAGCGAAGCACTCCCGCTACAAGAACATCATCACCCGTTCAGTGGGCTTCGAAGAGGAAGTCCAGGTGGACGTGATGGGCCTGGTCACCGAACCGGGCGACTTCTTCATCCTCTGCTCCGACGGCCTCGCCAACATGGTGGAGGACAAGGAGCTGCAGGAGGCGGTGAAGAACAACCAGCTCGAAGACGCGCCGAAGAAGTTGATCGAGCTCGCCAACGAGCGGGGCGGCGACGACAACATCACCGTAATTGTCGTGAACATACGGTAACTGGCCGAAAAACAGGCCTTTAGCGGAGTGTTCGCCTTGACACTTCGGAAGTACGGGTGCTAGCAGCGCTGCTCCCTTGCGAACGCTGATGAACGTTCAGCGCCGCACGGGTGGGGTTGGGGACGGAAGGGTTACAGCTATGCGTTCGAGATTTGCGACTTAGTTTTGTGCCGCCCTCGCTGACCGTGTGACGCCCGGTCGGCGGAGAAAACGGGGGCAGGGCGGCGCGTAAAGGGGAGCAGTCAGTTGGCCAATAAGTCCTTCACCCTCATCGTTGTTCCGGACCATGACTCCCAGGTCAAACGGTACCGGATTCAGAAGAGCTTTCTTCTGCAGCTCGCCGTGGCCGCGGGGGTATTCGCCCTGCTCGTCACCGGTGGGACAGTTCACTACTTCGTGGTCGCGAAGGACGCGGCGGAGAACAAGATTCTCCGCGACGAGAACCTGACGCTTCGCAGCCAGCTCAAGGCCATCAACGAGCGCGTGGAGCACATCAACACCACGCTGGATCGCGTCGAGCGCTTCGACCAGAAGCTGCGCGCGCTGACCCTCCTGTCTGATCCGCAGCGCAACCTCGCGATGGGTCCCACCGCGACGGACCCGAACACCGAGGTTCCGTCTTCGGGTGACAACCACTTCGTGAAGCTCGCCGGGGTGGAGACGCCCAAGGCGCTGACCGGCAAGCTGGACAAGCTCTCCGCGGAGGCCACGCGTCAGGAGCAGAGCCTTCAGGAGCTGCAGGCGTACTTCCAGGATCAGAAGTCGCTGCTCGCCTCCATCCCGTCGGTGTGGCCGGCGCGCGGCTGGGTGACGTCGGACTTCGGCCAGCGGCTGGACCCGTACACCGCCGAGCGCGTGATGCACCAGGGTCTCGACATCGCGGCCCCGCACGGCAAGGAAGTGCAGGCGCCGTCTGATGGCACCGTCGTGTTCGCCGGTCTCGAGGGCGGCTACGGCAACGTGCTCGTCATCGATCATGGCTACGGCATCAAGACGCGCTACGGCCACCTCTCGCAGCTGCTCGTGAAGGCGGGCGAGCACGTGAAGCGCGGCCAGAACGTGGCGGCCATCGGCAACACCGGCCGCTCCACCGGTCCGCACCTTCACTATGAAGTCCGCGTGAACGGCGTGCCGCAGAACCCGCGCAAGTTCATCCTCGAGGAGTAGCGCGCCTTCCGAGTGACGGAGAGCAGCGCCGAAGGACATCGAACGCGCGGTCCGCTCCAATTCACGCGGCCGCGCGTTTTCATTTTCGCGAGATCATTTTCGCGAGATCGGCGGGCCAAAGTCGCGGTGTTCGGGATGAAGCGCCGCTCGACGACGGTGATGCCTCCGCGCGAGTGCTTCGCGAACGCTGCGGGCGTTCGGATAACGTGGCTGGGATGCGATCCCTGTTCGCCCTGATGCTGGTCTTCGGGCTGTTCTCTGCGCCGCTCGCCCGGGCCGGAGGCGAGTGGGAGGACTCGCCCGAGGAGAAGCGCGCCCGAGCGACGGATGCGCAGTGGGCGAAGCAGGGCAGCGCGGCGATCCCCGCGATGGTGAAGGCGCTTTGCAGCCAGAACTTCTGGCTCGCGGAGGCCGCCTCGGCCCGTCTGGTGAGCATGGGCAGTGGGGCAGTGCCGGCGCTGCTGAGTGGCGGAAGCTGCGACGGCGACTCGTCGCCCGGCAAGACGCTCAGTGCGCTGGTCTGCGACGAACGGTCTGGGGCATCCACGTTTCGGATCCTGCTGAAGGCTCTCACGCAGAAGGAGAAGGCCAGGTCGGCGGCGCTGGAGGCGCTCTCCTTCGCGGACTGTCTCGGTGACCGCGACGCAGCTCAGCTCAAGCCGTTGCTGGAGGAGCTGCCGGGGATTCTCATCCATGGTTCGGAGGACGAGCGCGACCTCGCCGTAGAGGTCATCGGACGCATCGGCCCGGGAGCCGCTTCCCTCACGCCTCAGCTGGTGGCGCTGGTGAACGGCGGCGGATATCTGGCGCTGCTCGCGATCGATGCCTTGGGAGCGACGCGGTCTCCGGATCCGGCGGTCATCGCCGCGCTGAGATCCCGCCTCTCCGGAACGGCTGACGAGCGCAAGCGGGCCTTCGCGGCCCTCGCGCACACCGCGGGCGAAAAGGATCGAACGTTGGTTCTGCGCGATGCGATCACGCTTCTCGACGGGAAGTCGAAGGACCTGTGCTCGAAAATGTATGAGCTCGGCGTGGACGCGGCGATCACCGCGGTGGGGCAGTTCGCCGCGGCGGATGTCGGTCAGGCGCGGGAGGCGCTCGTGCGAACCGAACGAGCGTTGTCGGGATGCAAAACCTTTCCGATCAGTGCCTTTTCGAGCGCGGCGGACGGATTTCCCGAGGATGACAAGCGGACGCTCCTCCTCACCCTGCTGAGGGACGATCAGCTTCGGGTTGAAACGCGCGAGCGCGTCGTGACGGACCTGGGCCAGCTGAAGCTCGACCGGGATGACGAGGCGATCGCAAACGCGATCTCGGCGCAGAGCTACGCGTGGAATGCACCGATTCCGCAAGTCGCCCCGGCGCCGAACCCTCGAGGGTGGCTCCTCGACTACCTGAACGGGTGCCGGCGAGCGGGAGGGAAAGCAGACCTCGGCGCTCCGTTGCCCGCGGTGGATGAGAAAGCGGGCAGCACCTTCATGAGCTGCCTGCAGGTCCGCCTCTGTGGACCGGGCGAGAAAAAATACGCGGCGTCGCTCGGCGCGTGCTGTGAAGAGGCGTTCGGCAAGGCGCCGCCGGAGTGGTGTCGGCCGTGAACCCGGCGGTGATGATCACGTCGCGGCGCCGGTCGAGGAAGTTACTCCCAGAATGGGAGTGAACGGGTGGGTGGCCTCGCCCCTCGCGCCGCTCGCGGACTAACTCCCTGAATGGGAGTGAACGGGTGGGTGGGCTCGCCCTTCGCGCCGCTCGCGGACTAACTCCCAGAATGGGAGTGAACGGGTGGATGGGCTCGCCTGTCGCGCGCTCGCGGAAGTACTCCGGTGGATGGCAGTGACGTCTCGCCTGTTGCGGCGCCGGAGTGGTGCCGGCCGTGAACCGGGCGGTGACGATCACGTCGCCGCGCCGCTCGCGGACGTACTCCGAGAATGGGAGTGAACGGGTGGGTGGGCTCGCCCTTCGCGCCGCTCGCGGACTAACTCCCAGAATGGGAGTGAACGGGTGGATGGGCTCGCTTGTCGCGCCGGTCGCGGACGTACTCCCAGAATGGGAGTGACCGGGTGGATGACGGTGACGTCTCGCCTGTTGCGGCGCCGGAGTGGTGCCGGCCGTGAACCGGGCGGTGACGATCACGTCGCCGCGCCGCTCGCGGACGTACTCCCAGAATGGGAGTGAACGGGATGGGCTCGCCTGTCGCTCGCTCGCGGAAGTACTCCGGTGGATGGCGGGCTCGCCTGTCGCGCGGCTCGCGGACGTACTCCCAGAATGGGAGTGAACGGGTAGATGGGGTCGCCTGTCGCGCCGCCCGCGGACTCAGTGGATCGCGGTGACGGTGACCTCATCTCGGTCATGGTACAGCTGGCGGATCTGCAGCTTCTTCCAGCCGCCGTGCGTTTCGAGGACGAAGCGCACGCGGTGCAGGATCGGGTTCTTGTCGTTCATCGGCAGCTTGATGTTGGCGACGAGCTGACTGGCCCAGCCGCGGCGGCCCCACTTCGCGAGCAGCGCGGCGACTTCCAGCGGACGCCAGGCCATGTCGCAGAAGAGCCAGTCCGCAGGCTCGTCCGGCTCGTACGCGAACGCGCTGTCCTTCACGTGGCGGAGCTTCGGATGCTTCTGAAGCTCGGGCGCCATGTTCGCGGGATCCACGGCGACGACGCGCGCGCCTCGAGCGAGGAGCCGCTCGGTCCAACCGCCTGGGGCCGCTCCGAGATCGACGCAGAGATCTCCCCGTCCTGGCGCAATCGGCAGCGACTCCAACGCCTCCTCCAACTTCATCGCAGCGCGTGACGTCGATGACTCGCGCCACATCCGATGCCGGCCGCCCGGGGCAGGGGAGAGCGCATCGGTGGGATGCTGAAGGCCGATCGCGGCGATGTCCGTCGACACGATGCAGAGCTGCAACACCTTGCCGCCCGCGTTCCGGACGAGCGCGAAGCTGTCTACCGCTCGCCGGCCCAGCGCGGCCGCGACCTGCTCGCTCACTGCGCGAACTTCGTCCGCCAACGCATTCCCTGCATCTGTGTCCGAGGCCCAGGCATGAACGTGTAGCGAGGTCGGTCCGGGTTTCTCGGCGGGCGAGCCGCGAGGCATCTCCGAGGCTCGCTCCTCTGCAGCTTCATCGCCGAAGCCGTTGCGCTGATGTCCGTCGGGTCGTGCCTCAGCTCGCCCGACGAGCTCCTTCACTTTCTCCGCGACAGCCCCAACGAGCTCGTCCTCGCTCTGCACCACCGCATCGATCTTGAAGCCCGCTCTCGCGAACGCTGGGAACGGCGTGCCGGACGGCAGCGCGTTGCTCTCCACGAGCCCCGGTCCAATCACCACCGGCTTTCCGTGCCTCCACGCGAGCTCTTCGTACAGATAGGGCTCGAAGCTCGCGCGGCAGGTCCAGATCCAACGTCCCACCGTCGGAGCTTTCGCGCCCGGCGGCTGCGCGGGAAGTTTCACCTTCGCGGGTGGATCCGGTGGCTGAGGCAGCGGCTCACCGCGTCCGGGTCCTGGCCCTCGCTGCCCCTCCGCACCCTGTCCCGCCCCGCCATGCCCCCGGAATCCTTCGCGCTTCGGTCCGCGTCCACCTGACCTATCCGATTGGGACGAGCGCCCGCCGCCGCGCTGGTTAGGTTGCCCGCGCCCTCGACTCCCATGGCCTCTTCCACCTCTTGGCACAGCCCGGCTGCCTACCCTGTTCCCAGCCGGAATGGCCACCAGATCGAGGACGTTGTCCAACGCCGGCCGGCGGGGGCCCGGAACGCGGGTTTTTTCCAGTGGCGGCTGCTAACTCTTCATGATTTCTCGCGCCTTTTCTGACCGGTCGGCTGCTCTGCTCAGGGCCCCCGGACAATCCCAGCGCGACTTTCAGCAGGACCGGTTTCGACAATGATCGAGTGGACGCTCAAGAAGATCATCGGCACGAAGAACGAGCGTGAGCTCAAGAAGGCGCGCCCCATCATCGCGCGCATCAACGAGCTCGAGCCGCGGATGAAGGCGTTGAAGGACGAGGAATTCGCCGCTCAGACCAATGCGTGGAAGCAGGAGGTCCAGAACGGCAAGTCGCTCGACGACCTGCTCCCTGAAGCCTTCGCTCTCACGCGCGAGGCGGGACGGCGCGTGCTCGGCCAGCGTCACTTCGACGTGCAGATGATCGGCGGCATGTTCCTGCACCAGGGCAACATCGCCGAGATGCGCACCGGTGAAGGCAAGACCCTCACCGCGACGCTGCCCAGCTACCTGAACGCGCTCTCCGGCCGCGGCGTGCACGTGGTCACGGTGAACGACTACCTCGCTCGGCGCGACGCGGAGTGGATGGGCCGCCTCCACAAGTTCCTGGGCCTGACCACCGGCTGCATCCTCCACGACCTCAACGACAAGCAGCGCCAGGACAGCTACCGCTGCGACATCACGTACGGGCAGAACAACGAGTTCGGGTTCGACTACCTGCGCGACAACATGAAGTTCCGGCTCCAGGACTACGTCCAGCGCGAGCTCAACTTCGCCATCGTCGACGAGGTGGACTCCATCCTCATCGACGAAGCCCGCACCCCGCTCATCATCTCCGGCCCCACCGAGGACACCACCGACCTCTATTACAAGGTCGATCAGGCGATCCCCGGCCTCATCCCGGATCAGGACTACACGCTGGATGAGAAGGCGCGCGCGGTCTCTCTCACCGACGCGGGCATCGACAAGGTGCAGCGGCGGCTCAACGTCTCGAACATCTACGCGCCGGAAGAGATCGAGACGCTCCACCACGTCGAGCAGGCCCTGCGCGCGCACACGCTCTACAAGCGCGACCGCGAGTACGTCGTGAAGGACGGCGAGGTCATCATCGTCGACGAGTTCACCGGCCGCCTGATGCCGGGTCGCCGCTGGTCGGATGGTCTGCACCAGGCCGTCGAGGCGAAGGAGGGCGTGAAGATCGAGAACGAGAATCAGACGCTCGCGACGATCTCGTTCCAGAACTACTTCCGCATGTACACGAAGCTGTCCGGCATGACCGGCACCGCGGACACCGAAGCCGAAGAGTTCGCGCAGATCTACAGCCTCGACGTGCGCGTCGTCCCCACCAACCGGCCCATGATCCGCAAGGACCTGGACGACGTGGTCTACAAGACCGAGCGCGAGAAGTTCGAAGCGGCCGCGATGGAGATCGAAGAGCTCCAGAAGAAGGGCCAGCCGGTCCTCGTGGGCACCGTCTCCATCGCGAAGAGCGAGGCCATCAGCACGATCCTCAAAAAGCGCGGCGTCCCGCACAACGTGCTCAACGCGAAGCAGCACACCCGTGAGGCGCAGATCATCAACCAGGCGGGGCGGCTGCACGCGGTCACCGTCGCCACGAACATGGCCGGCCGTGGCGTCGACATCAAGCTCGGCGGCAATGCCGAGCACCGCACGCACATCGCGCTCACCGAGCTGGGCCTCGAGGCGGGCTCCGACGATTACGACAAGGAGTGGGACGAGCTCTTCCCTCGCGTCGAGGCGCATCGACAACCAGCTGCGCGGTCGTTCCGGCCGTCAGGGCGACCCGGGCGAATCAAGGTTCTTCCTGTCTGCAGAGGACGACCTCGTGCGCCTGTTCGCCGGCGACCGGATCTACAAGATCCTCGACAAACTGGGCGAG
>JBJMQN010000189.1:0-6430 GCA_045802665.1 Myxococcaceae bacterium
CAGGACGAGGCGACGCTCTGCTGCGCGAAGCTGATGATCGAATACGTCCGCGGCCGCGCGCTCGGCAACTTCCAGGCAGACGGCGGCAGCGGCACGCGCACGGACGTCCTCGGCGACATCTTCCACTCCTCCCCGGTGACCGTGGAGGCGCCGTCCGCGAAGTTCCTCTGCGATCTCGGCGTGTCCAACCAGTGCGTGCGCACGCTCTACAGCCAGCAGCTGAACGACGTGACGCCCACCGACATCGCCCCGGCGCCGTCACTCTCCACGACTCAGTGCGGCACGGTCCCGAACGCCAACGCGTATGACCAGCACGTGGTGAACAACCTGTTCCGCGACCGGCTCGTCATCGTCGGCGCGAACGACGGCATGTTGCACGCGTTCTACGACGGCAAAGCCACCGTCGCGACGGTGGACGGCGGCAGCATCTGCAGCGAAGGCATCCCGCGCATCGCCTACGACGCCACCGCGGCTTCGGCCAACGGCTGGCAGCCTGGCGACGAGATGTGGGCGTTCATTCCGCCGGATCAGCTCCCGCGCATCCACGAACGCATCCTCGGCCACACCTACTACATCGATGGCGACGTCATGGTCCGCGACATCTGGGCGGACGGCACCGGCGGACAACCGGCGGACGGCATCAAGCAGGCCCAGGAGTTCCACACGATGGTCGTCACCGCGGAAGGCCGCGGCGGTAACCACTACTTCTCTCTGGAAGCGAACTGGGACTCGAACAACCACGGCAGCCTGCCGGACTTCCACTGGATCTTCCCGCAGCCGTGCTCGGCGGAGTCGGTCAACTTCGGAAAGACGCTCTTCGCGCTCTCGCCGAAGCCGCCGCCCATCGGTCCTGTGCTGCTCGGTGGATCGATCACCAACCCCGGCACCACGCCAACGCTGAACAACGGCGGCACGGGCGCAGGCACCAAGCAACGCTACGGCTACAACACGAGCGAACGCTGGGTGGTGATGCTCTCCGGCGGCTGGTCTCCGTTCCTCGAGAAGGGCCGCGGCCTCTACATGGTGGACGCCTGGAGCTCCCGCGTGTCCGGCCGCAACGACAACCTGTGGTGGAAGGCCGAGTACACGCCAGGCGCCACGGGCAGCGCGGCGCCGAAGGCGAACATGACGCACAGCTTCGCGGCGCCCGTCGCGCTCATCGACTACGGCCTAGACAACCGGCCCAAGCTGGACGGCTTCTTCGACCTCGCGTTGGCCGGTGATACCCGCGGCCAGCTCTGGGTGGCCCGTCTGTTCCCGCCGGCGACCGTGAGCAATGGGCTCATCGACAACTGGCCTATCGCTCGCGCCTTCGAGCAGGACAAGGACAACACGGTCCCCTCCTACGCGACCGCGAACCTGGGGGACATCTCCACCAGTACGGCGGTGCGCACCAAGAACGAATGGCCGTTCTACTTCCTGCCCTCGTCCGCGCTGCAGGTGGAGACCGGTACGCTCCGCGCGTTCATCGGCTCGGGCAACCGCTACTCGATCCTCGACGAAGGGCCTGGCGTCTGCCGCTACGACAACCCGGTGGCCTGCACGAAGTACGCGGGCTGCACGTCGGTCCGCTCGATCGAGTTCACCGACAAGTACACCAACACCGCGGGCAGCAACGGCAACAGCAATGCCCCCGTCGCGTACAGCTCGGTGGAGAACCACTTCGTCGGCGCCACGGACTCGGTGTGGGCGCACGCGAAGCAGACGTCCATCTCCGGGACGACCGCGGCGTTCTGTGGCTCGGGCGAGGTGACTGCTCGGGCGGGCTTCAGCGCGCGTGAGATCACCTGCACGGCCTCCGCCTCCACGTCTCCGACGAACGATCCGCCGGTGCCGAGCAACCTCGGCCTGATCGACGTGCAGTGCGGCAAGTTCGGCGTCGACGGCGGCTTCTACTGCCGGCAGATCGACGGCGGGGCGCCGTTCACGGACGACTACGAGATGCCGGACGCGAGCATCCTGCCCTCGCTCGGCAACAGCCGGTTCTACGGCTTCAAGGTCTACGGTCCGACCCGGTTCCTCTCCATGAACTCCGCGGACGGCGGCATCCTCGATCCGCCGACGTTCGACAACGTCCGCCTCACCGATCGCGGCGTGAACAACACGCTGGTCGATGTGACGAACGTGAACTGCACCAAGGCCGGGTGCGACGGTGGCGCGACGGCCTCCGGCAACGGCTGGCTGCTCGAGTACTCGACGCTCGACAGAAAGACCGCGGCAGGCTCCGTGGTACTCGCGGGCTGCGTCCTCTGGGGCAACCTGTACCCCACCGCGGCGCCTGACGGCGGCTGCACCTCGTCGGTCGGGTCCGCCTCGGAGCTCTTCCAGTCGGACTTCCTCACCGGCCAGCCGAACTGCGCCGCGGGCTTCCTGAACTCCGACGGTGGCTACTCACGGTACAAGACGCGCACGGTCATCGCGCCGCCGCCTGAGCCGTCGATGGCGATCATGATCGGCCCGAACAACGAGGTCCGGTACTCGGCCATGATCGTGGAGCCGGGACAGCAGCAGCCCACGGCGATCGACGTCAGCGCGGGCTCGGACATCCTGCAGGCGGTCTACGAGCTGCCGGTCTCCAGAGCGCTCCACAACTGCCGCCACACCTCGGACGGCGGCTGCTCGGACATGCCGTAACCGGAAGACGAGAGCGGCGCGGAGCGTTGTCTCTTCCGCGCCGCTTTTCTCTCAGGAGCAACGACGTGAACCACTGTTTTCAGACTGCCGCCCGGAGCGTGCTGTTGGCCGCGGCGATGATGGCGCTCGCCTGTCAGAGCGAGGGCGAGAAGAAGCCGGCCGAGAACGCCGCGCCGCCGGGAGTCACCGCGCAGGATCTGCAGGGCTGGCCGTCCCAGCTGTACTACGCGCGTTTGCAGATGCCGGAGAAGGAGATGCGAAGGCTCTCCACGGAAGGCTCCGCACCGGGCGTGAATCTGGAGGCGCCGGACGTGGTGAAGAAGCACTACGCGCAGATTGGTCCCACCGCGCACGGCGCCGAGGACGGCACCGACGTCTATTGGGTGAAGAGCACCAACACCTTCTTCATCCGGAGCGACTGCGGCGGCTACCACAACGAAGGGTTCATCGGTCCGTTCGACGGCGATCCGCGGGTGGTGCTGAAGCCGGTGACCGAACCGGCGCCTGCCGCGAAGCAGTAGGCCGTCGTCCGCGGTGAATCCCATCGATCGCGGCCGAAGCCGCATTTAGCGGCATCGCGATTTGAAACATCCGACATTTGCCTTCATCGATGCCTCCCGGGCATTCCGAGGCGGTAAATCGGGTGTTTCACGCGCTGACGTCGCTGGGAGCGGTTTCGACAAATCCGTGTTTGTCGCCTGCGCATCCCCGCAAACGGCCGATTTCTCGGGGTGATCCCCGCTTTGTCGACATTGGAATGATCGCCAATTGAGGGTTGTCAGAGGGAGTGACCATGCTCATGTTGTCGCGGCACGTAATGCACAGCAGGTCAAGTTTTTCGCCTGCCGGCCGGAAGCCCCTTTTGCACGCGACGAGGAGCGCCACAGATGCAGCCAGGAACCTCAATCCCGGGCATCAAGAGCTGGCCGGCCGACGGTCGGGGCGTGGAGTACGTCCCGCTCAAGTCCACGAGGTTGTTCCGCCAGGCGGTTGAGCCCGGCAAGCCGTGGTTCTGGAGCCTCAACCCGTATCGAGGCTGCGAGTTGGGCTGCACGTTCTGCAGCGTCCGGCTCGATCGGCGCGAGTTCGACGGCTGGTCCGAGTTCCAGAAGAAAGTGGAAGTGAAGACCGACGCGGCGGAGCGCATCGCGCAGGAGCTTCAGTCCGAAGAGTTCCGCGGCCGGCCCGTCGTCCTCGGGACGAAGACCGAACCGTGGCAGCCGGCGGAAGAGCACGTCCGGGTCACGCGCGGCGTGCTCGAGGCGCTCAGCCACGTCTCGGGACTGGATCTTCGGGTGATGACGCGCAGCTCCCTCATCGCGCGCGACACGGACCTGCTCAAGAAGATCTCCGACAAGGGGAGGGTGACGGTCACGTTCTCGCTCGCGTCGCTGGATGAGCGGGTGAACCGGCTGATGGAGCCCAAAGCGCCGTCCGCGTTCAGGAGGCTCGCCGCGCTGGAGGCTCTGGCGATGGCGGGCGTCAACGTCGGCCTGATGGTCTCGCCGGTGCTGCCGGGGCTCGACGAAGAGGAACTCGGCCTCGAGGCGCTGCTCCGCCGAGCGTCGAACGCGGGTGCCCGCTTCGCCGGGATGGAGTTCCTCAAGTTCGACATCGGCCAGCGCGAGACGTTCTTCAACCACGTGACGCGCCTGTACCCCGAGCTCGCCATGCGCTTCCGCCGGGTCGTCGGCGTGCGCCCACCCACCGAGGCCGATCAGGCGGAGCTCGCCGCGACGTTCAACCGCCGCTGCGAAGAGCTCGGACTGCTTCCCCTGTGGAAGGCGATGCAGCCTCCGCCCGCGCCGAAGCAGAACGAGGTGAAGGAAGTGAAGCAGCTCGGCCTGTTCGGGTAAGCGATATCGTCGCTGAGCAGCCGACCGTCCAGGCACCCCCGCCGGATACCTACACCCGGAGCGTGAAGCCGTCGTAGCATCGCGGCCTTCATGTCCCGCCCCTCTGCACGGGCAGCCGCGTTCGGCTCGCTACTGGTTCTCTTCGCTCTCTCTGCCGCGTGCAAGAAGAGCCAGGCCACACCCGCGAAGCCCACCCCCGATGCGGTGGCCGCGCCGGTCGTCGCTGCGGAGCCGGTGAAAGAGCCTGCCTCGCAGGCGAGCAAGGACGACCCCTCTTCCCATCCGCCGCTTCAGGTCTGCGATCCGCGGGGCAAAGATCCGCTCGCCGCCGCGCGCGAGTACTACGACGACGGCAAGTACGAAGAGGCGCTGTCGTGCGCCGCTGAGTCCTGCGCGCGGAACTCGGATGATCCATCCGCGCACTCCGAACGCGCTGGCGCTCTCGCGGCGTTGGAGCGGTTCGACGAAGCGAAGCTCGCCTATGCGCGAGCGCTGGCGTTGGACCCGGATCTGCCGGACGCGCTGCTCGGCGCGGCGCACCTCTACACGGTCGCGTTGCCTGGAAGCCGCGATCACGACGAGCTCGGGCTGCTCTACGCGAAGCGGGGGCTGTCCATCGCCCGGCGGGAGAAGGACGAAGACCTGCTGCAGAAGTTCGGCAACCTGACCGCGATGGGGCTGAACGATCTCGGCCAGTCCCAGAACGCGCTGGATCAGGCGAACGAGGTCCTCCACAAGCATCCGGCAGATCATCAGGCCGGCTACGAGCGCGCGCTCGCCCTGTTCGAGCTCTGCCGCTTCAAGGATGCGAAGGCTGCGTTCACGGCGCTGCTCAACGACGAAGAGCGCGGCGCCTACGCGCATCACCACCTCGGCTTGCTGCTGGAACGCGAGGGCAAGTGGAAGGAAGCAGAGCTCCACTTCAAGAAGGCGCGCGAGCTGGAGCCCGAAGACTTCCCGGCGCCGATCATCCTCTCCGCCGCTGACTTCTCGAAGGAAGTGGAGAAGGCCATCTCCGAGCTGCCGGAGGACATGCGCCACGACCTCGAAGGCGTCCCGGTGAAGGCGGAGGATCTCCCGGCCGAAGACGATCTCATCGGAAACGATCCGCCGCTCTCGCCCACGATCCTGGGACTGTTCCGCGGTCCGTCGATCAACGAGGCCTGTGACGAGCCCGAGAAGCCGGGCGAGGCGTGCCGGAGCGTGGCGCTCTATCGGCTGAACCTGGGCCGCGCGGTGACCTCGAAGAAAGAGCTGCTCGAGCAGATCCGCGTCACGCTCCTCCACGAAGTGGGGCACCTGCGCGGCGAAGACGATCTCGAGCTTGCCGCGCGCGGGCTGGAGTAAGAGCCCGGTTACAAACCGTGGCCAAACGATCCGTCGCGAAAGTTTCGCTCAAGGGCGCGAAGTCCCTCCGAGCGGGTAATCCCTGGTGCTACCGCACCGAGCTGCTCGAGCCGCCTGAGGTCGGCGTCGCGGGCGCGGTGGTGGACGTCGTCGATCCGCAAGGCAACCCGATAGGTCAGGCGTTCTACGCGCGAAAATCGCCACTCGCGCTGAGGCTCCTGACCCGCAAGAGCTCGCAGGACGAGCGCGTGGATGATGCGTTCTTCGAGGCGAGGCTCAAGGCGGCGCTCGATCGGCGTCAGTCGCTTTCGCAGCGCGACGCCTACCGGCTCGTGCACGGCGAGAGTGATTTGTTACCAGGCCTGCTCGTCGACAAATACGGCACGGGCCTGTCGATCCAGACGCTGTCTGAAGGCATGGACGCGCGGAAGGAGTCGCTGGGCAAGGCGCTCGCGAAGCTGACGTCGGCGACGCACGTGGTCTGCCGGGACGATCACTCCGGCCGCGACTTCGAACAGCTCCCGCGCGAGAAAAAGCTGCTCATCGGCACCGCGCCCGCGAAGGCCACTTTCCACGAGGGGCAGAACCGCTAC
>JBJMQN010000190.1:0-5335 GCA_045802665.1 Myxococcaceae bacterium
CGCGAGCCACGAGCTGCGGACTCCACTGCAGGCCGCCAAGGGCCATACCCACCTCGCGCTCAAGAAGCTGGGTGACTCAGCGGAGCTGCAGCCGCTCAAGAAGTCGGTGGTCACCATCAGCCGCCAGATCGACCGGATGGCGAAGCTCGTGGAAGACCTGCTGGACATCTCGCGGCTGCAGGCAGGACGGCTCCAGCTCGAGATGGAGGAGTTCGACGTGGTGCCCATGCTGCGCGAGACGGTGGAGCGCGTGCAGGGCGTCTCGACGGACCATCAGCTCTCCTTGCAGGCGCCGGACGAGCTCCGCGTGCGAGCGGACCGCAGCCGCCTCGAGCAGGTGGTCACCAACCTATTGTCCAACGCGATCCGCTATTCGCCGCGCGGCGGGCCGGTGCAGGTCACCGCGGCGGAGAACGACGGCGAGCTGCACCTGTCCGTCAGCGACCGCGGCGTGGGCATCCCGCTGGAGAAGCAGGCGGTCATCTTCGAACGCTTCGGTCAGGCGCATGGCGCTCGGTACGGCGGGCTCGGGCTGGGGCTCACCATCAGCCAGGGCATCGTGGCGCAGCACGGCGGCCGCATCGAGGTGGAGTCCAGCGGCGTGGCCGGAGAAGGCACGACCTTCCGCGTGCGGCTGCCGCTGCCCGCCCGCGACGGCCACTCCGCGACCGGAAACGGCACCGAGCAGAAGCGCAACGGCGAGCAGGGCAACGGTACGCACGCTGAGCAGAACGGCGCGACCGAAGGCGCTCATGAAGCCCCGCACGGAAGCGATGGAGATCCGTCGCCGCTGCTGACCCGCGAGAGCCGCCTGACGGACGCCGGGTCTCCGAGCATCGGCGAGCCGGCTCGGGCAGCCGCTCCGCCGAAGCACGAGTAGCGCTAGAACCGTCGCCAACTCTCAGCGACGTGTCCGAGATGCAGACTGGCGTCCGCTCCCGGCTTGATCGCGTGTGACGCGGGAGGGCTCCGATCCGCGTTGCGTTTCACTCAACAGTCCGCGCGACTGTGCGGAGTCGGCCTCACTCCCGGTTTGTCGCTAATCGATCAAGCCGCGCGCCCCGGAGCGCAACGGGTGTTCAGCGGCAGACCTCGTACCCGGAGCGTGATCCACCCAGGGGTAATCCCGCCAAACCTCTGTTGAGAGGAGGCGCGCGCGTGGACGGACCTGTGCTGCTCATAGACGATCATCGGGAGACGGTGGATGTCCTCGCGCGGCTTCTGGAGGCGCGCGGGATTCCGGTCCTCGCGTTCTCCGAACCGGTCACGGCGGTGAAGCTTTTGCACAGCGGCCTTCGGCCCTGTGTCGTCGTGACGGATCAGCAGATGCCGGAGCTCTACGGCACTGAGCTCATCCAGGCGCTCCGCAGCCGTCCCGGTTGCGAGGAGACGTGGGTCGTCATCCTCTCCGCCTCTCCGCTGAAGGCGGCGCGGGATCGCTTCACGCTGTTTCGGCAGAAGCCGATCGATCCCGAGGACTTCGTGTTCCTCGTGGAGCGGCTCGCGACTCAGGGTGGCTGCGGCGAGCTCGCTGATCAGCTGTGACGAGGTTCAGGGCTCGCCGTATCGCTCGACGAAGTTGAGCACGGCCGAGAAGTCGCACGGCTTCTGAATGAATGCGGTGGCGCCCGGTGAGCTCGACTTGCCGGCGGTCATCACCACGATGGGGAGCTTCTCGAACTGCGGCTGACCGCGGACGACCTTGAGGAACTCGTGGCCGTCCATGTCCGGCATGTTCAGGTCGAGGAGGATGAGCATCGGCCGGCACTGCTCGAGGACCTTGAGCGCGACGTTTCCGTTGCGCGCCGGGTGCACGCTGTAGCCTTCCAGCTCCAGCGCCTCGGCGAGGCAATCGAGGATGTCCGGCTCGTCGTCCACGATGAGGACCGGGCGCCGCACGGGGAGTTCACCGAGGTTTGTCGACATAGCTCGCGGGAGGCCGATGCTGTGCGCGGGCTCGCAGAAGGTCCACCCTGCGGGCACGCGGATCGTTGGAGCCCCAACCGTCGGTTTCGCGTGGCTTTCGCTGGTCGACAGCTCGCGCGTGTGTGCTGCCGGCCTACGGCTTGTCGGGCAGGCTGTCAGCCGCGGTGCGCGGCAGGTCCACGGTGAAGGTCGTGCCCGTCGCAGCGTCCGACGTCACCGAGACGTCGCCCCCGTGTGCACGCGCGATCTCCCTCACGATGTAGAGACCGAGCCCGAGCCCCTGACTGTCGCTGTGGGACGCTCGGCGGAAGGGATCGAAGAGCGTGCTCAGCAGCTGCTGCGGGATGGGCGTTCCCTGATTCTGTACCGACATCCGAACACGGGTCTGCCCGCCGTCACTGCAGCGACCGTTGCGCTCGGGGAAGGAGCCGTCTCCGCAGCTCAGCATCACCTTCACGGGTGAGCCCGCGGGGCTGTAGTCCAGCGCGTTCTTGATCAGGTTGCCGAGCAGCTGCGCCAGGCGATCCGGATCCCACTCGCCCGTGAAGTCACCGTCCGCGAGGAGCTGCAGCTGCCGATCGGGATACGCGATCCCCAGCTCTTCGATCACATGCCGCGCCATATGCCGGAGGTTCGTGGACTGCCGCGTCACCGGGATTCCGCCGCCCAGCCGGCCGCGGGTGAAGTCCAGCAGCTCGCTGATCATCCGCGACATCCGGTTCGCCGCGCTCACGATCCGACGGCTCGCCCTGAGCACGGGCTCGGTCAGGCCCTCTTCCATCAGCAGCCGATTGGCCGAGAGCGTGATCGCATTGAGCGGGTTGCGAAGGTCGTGGCTCACGATGCCGACGAACCTCTCGCGGAACGCGTCCGCGCGCTGCTGTTCCGTCGCCGCCAGCTCGCGCAGCGTGTGCCGGTGAAGCAGCGCCGAGGCGCGTTCGCACATGGTCCGGAACAGGAGCTTGTCCTCGTCCGCGAACTCGTACGTGGTGAGGCTGCCCATGTGCGCCACGCCGAGCAGCTGCGTCCCTGCGACGAGCGGCACGCCGTAGATGACGCGGAGCCCGCGCTCGCGCAGGAACTGGGAGATGGCGACCTCCCCGATCCGCGCGCCCCGAAGCTCCAGCGGCTCCCGCTTCGCCGCGATCGTTCCCGCGAAGCCTTCGCCCACCTTCAGCTTGAAGTTTCGCGTGAGCTCTTCATCGAGGCCCACCGAGGCGCGCACGCGGAGCACATCGCCGTCTTCGAGCAGGAGCACCGTCACCGCATCGATCGCCGGGTTCGTCTCCAGCAGCACGCGGATGAGCGACGGCATGAAGGCGTCCACGTCGTCCGTCTCGAGCGCCGCCTGCGAGATGCGATCGAGCGCGATGAGCGCGCGCTGCCGCGCCTGGGTGTGACGGGCGAGAGAGACGAGGATCGCATCGTCGATCACGCGGTGCAGCTGCAGCGCCTCGTCGAGCCGCACGACGCCGCCGCTCACCTCGGAGAAGAGCTCGAGGATGACGTCGCGAAGGACCGAATACTCGATGACCAGATGCCGCTCATCAAACCCTTCCTCCAGCCGGAAGAGGGCGTGAAGCTCCGGGGACTCCTCGGCCTCCGCGTCCTCTTCGGAGCGCTCGCGCCCGAGCTCGTGAGAGACGTGCTCCAGCACCTGCGGCAGGTGATCCCGAAGCTTGGCCGAATCGAGCTGATCCGCCCGCCGCATCGACCGAACGCGACCCTCCCAGACGTCCAGGATGCGGGTTCGCTGGCTGTGAATGAAGTCCGCGAGCTTCGCCGGGCCCGCAACGCCTTCTTCACCGCCAGTGAGCATGGGATCAAGATGCGGCGAGTGGCGTCACGCAGCAGATCTCGCTCGGACGGACGTGGACCAGGCGAGCGTGCGAGGCATCCGGGCGGCTTCGAGCGATCGCCGCGCCACGATTCGGTCTCCGAACCCAGGGGACGCTGAGACCCGCTTCGATCGGGCTCAGCCCCCGGACCCAGGGGACGCTGAGGAGGCGGCTGTAGCCGCTCCGATCGGGCTCAGCGTTCTACGCCGTCCCCGTCGTTGCCGAGGAGCTTGTAGAGCGTCTTCCGATCCACGCCCAAAAGCCGCGCCGCCTCGCTCTTGTTGCCGTTGGTGTGCTGCAGCACGTGCGCGGCGTAGCGGCGGTTCAGCTCCTGAAGCGAGGGCATGTCGCCCGCGAGCCCGGAGAGCCGCTGCGTCGCATCGCCGATCGGCGCGGGAAAATCCGCCGCGCCGATGACGCCGGTGACGTTGAGCGCCATCGCTCGCGCGACGACGTTCTCGAGCTGCCGGACGTTGCCGGGCCAGTCGTAGGCCTGCAGCCGGCCGATCGCCTCGGCGGTCACCACCGGCGGCACCCCTCCGCGCGCGTGCGTCGCCGCGAAGTGCTCCACCAGCGCCGGGATGTCCTCCAGCCGTTCGCGCAGCGGCGGCAGGTGCAGGTGCACGACGTCGAGCCGGTAGAGAAGATCCTCGCGGAACCGGCCTTCCTTCACCTGCACGGAGAGATCCTTGTTCGTCGCGGCGAGCACCCGCACGTCGACTTTCAGCTGCGAGCTCTCGCCGACGCGGCGGATTTCGCCTTCCTGCAGGACACGAAGCAGCTGCGACTGAATCTTCGGCCCGACATCGCCGATCTCATCGAGGAAGAGCGTGCCGCCCGAGGCCTCTTCGAACAGGCCGCGCCGCTTCTCCACCGCGCCGGTGAACGCGCCGCGCGCGTGGCCGAACAGCTCGCTCTCCATCAGCGACTCGGCGATGGCGCCGCAGTCCACCGCGATGAACGGGCCCTTCGCGCGGGCGGAGCGCTGATGCAGCGCTCGCGCGACCATCTCTTTTCCGGTGCCGGTCTCGCCGGTGATCAGCACGGGGACGTTGGACGTCGCCGCGCGCGCCACCTGCTTGTAGACCTCCAGCAGCGCCGGTGAACGGCCGACGAGCCCGCCGCGCTGGCTGCGCGCTTTGAGCGACCGGTTCTCTTCGACGAGCCGCTTCTGCTCCAGCGCCCGGCGGGAGGTGCGGACGATCTGATCCACATCGAAGGGCTTGGCGAGGTAGTCGAACGCGCCCTGCTGAATCGTGTCCAGCGCGCCTTCGATGTTCCCGAACGCGGTCAGCACGATGACGGGCGTGTCCGGCGATGCGGCCTTCACCGCGGTGAGGACTTTCAGCCCGTCGTTCGGGTCCGGCATCGCCATGTCGGTGAGGACGAGATCCACGCCGTCCTCGCCGGCGAGGACCTTCTCCGCCTCCGACGGACCGGTCGCGCAGGTGACCTTGCCCTCGGGCGAGAGCAGGCGGGTCAGCAGATCCCGCGCGTGCGGGTCATCGTCCACCACGAGGATGTGGCTGGGAGCCTTCACGAGTTCGCGACTTTCGAAAGCCCCGGCTCGA
>JBJMQN010000191.1:0-7966 GCA_045802665.1 Myxococcaceae bacterium
CGCGCCGCGCTCCAGCAGACCCTGGCCGGGGAGCACGCTGCGGTCTACGTCTACGGCGTGCTCGGCGGCCGGGTGTCCGCGTCTGCGCAGGGCAAGTTCTTCCCGTATCCCATCAAGGTGGAGAAGCTGCCCAACGGCTTCACCGTCCTTCGCATCCCGTTCAACTCGCCTGGCCTCGCCGCGTACTACACGGTGATGCGCGTGGGCTCTCGCAACGAGGTCGAGCAGGGCCACACCGGCTTCGCTCACTTCTTCGAACACGTGATGTTCAAAGGCACGAAGAAGAACCCTGAAGGCGCGCGCGAGAATGTCCTCGCGAAGCTCGGGTTCAACGACAACGCGTTCACCTCGGACGACGTCACCGTCTACACGGTCTTCGGTCCGTCCTCCGCGCTGCCCACGCTGATCGACCTCGAGGCGGATCGCTTCAAGAACCTCGACTTCTCCGAGCAGACTTTTCAGACCGAGGCGAAGGCGGTGCTCGGCGAGTACCACAAGAACGCGGCCCGGCCTGAGCTCAAGATGGAAGAGGAGATGGGCGTGACCGCGTTCACGACGCACACGTATCGGCACACCACGCTCGGCTTCTACGAGGACGTGCAGGCGATGCCGTCGCGTTACGAGTACAGCAAGCAGTTCTTCAAGCGTTGGTACACGCCGGACAACGCGCTGCTCGTGATCGTCGGCGACTTCGATGACGGCAAGACGATGGAGCTCGTGAAGAAGGCGTACGGCGACTGGCAGGGCAAGTCCGCACAGGTGCAGATCCCCGTCGAGCCGGAACAGAAGGCGCCGCGCGAAGTGCACATCGACTGGGCGCAACCGACGCTGCCTCGGCACGTGCTCGCGTGGCACACGCCCGCCGCTCGTTTGAACACAAACGATTACGCGATTCAGGCCGTGCTCGGCGCATACCTCGCCGGTCCCACGAGCCCGCTCTACAAGGATCTCGTCCTCGAACGACAGCTCGTGGAGAGCATCTCCGCGGGCACGAACGAGCACCGCGATCCGAACCTCTTCGCCTTCTCCGCGACGCTGAAGGACGAGAAGAACCGCGCCGACGTTCAGGCCGCGTTCGACAAGGCGCTCAAGGACATCGTCGACGGCAAGGTGGACGCCAGGCGCGTGGACGACATCAAGAAGAACAACCGCTACGGGCTGCTGATGGGCCTCGAGACGGCGAACGCGGTGGCCGAGACCGTCGCGTGGGTCGTCGGCATCTACGGCGATCCCAACGCGGTGGAGAAGGAGATGGAGGCGGTGGCGAAGATCACGCCGAAGGACCTCACCGCGTTCAGCAAGAAGTACCTCGTGGAGCAGAACCGCACGAAGTTGACGCTCGCGTCGAAGGCAGGAGGTGCCAAGTGAAGCGCGCTCTACTCACAGGCCTGCTCGCGGCCTCGTACTTCGGCTGCGCCACTTCCGATTCGGCGGGCAAGAACCCGACCGAGGTGAAGGACACCAAGGACATCTCGCTGGAGCAGGTGGTCGCCCCGCCCGAGCCCGAGAAGCCCAAGCTCCCGCCGCCTCCTCCGAACGAGCCCGTCGTCATCCGTCCGCTGCAGACACCGCCGCCGATGACGGTCATCCTCCAGCCCGTTCCCAACAAGCCGATCGTCTCCTTCCGCCTCGTCTTCCGAGCGGGTTCCGTCGACGATCCGCCCGGCCAGGAAGGCCTCACCTCGCTCACCGCGGATGTGATGTCCGGCGGCGGGACGAAGGCGCTCACCTCCGCGCAGCTGCTCGAGGTCCTGTTCCCGATGGCGGGCGAGCTCTCGTCGTCCACCGACAAAGAGTTCACGACGTTCTCCGGCCGCGTCCACAAGGACAACCTGGAGAAGTTCTTCACGCTCTTCACCGACGTCGTGTTGAACCCGCGGATGGATCCGAAGGAGTTCGAAAGGATCCGGCAGGACGCGCTCAACTCGATCAAGAACGATCTCCGCAGCCAGGACGATGAGTCGTTGGGCAAGGTCGCGCTGGATTCGCTCGTGTTCCGAGGCCACCCGTACGGCCACTACGTCGGGGGCACGGTGCAGGGACTTTCTGCAATCACCCTGGAGGACGTGAAGGCGCAGATGAAGAAGGTCTTCACTCAGGACCGGCTGGTGATCGGCCTCGCGGGCGCGGTGGATCAGAAGCTCGCGGACAAGCTGAAGGGCGTGCTGTCCGCGCTGCCGAAGACCGGCGCTCCGTTCGTCGTCATTCCGCCCGCGCCGGGCCTGCGCAACCACGCGCTGCTCCTCCAGAAGGACGGGCTCTCGACGGCTATTTCGATGGGCTATGCGTACGATCTGCGTCGCGGGGATCCGGATTATTTCGCGGTGGCGTTGGCGCTCTCGCACCTCGGTGAGCACCGGCAGTTCAACGGCGTGCTCTTCAACGAGCTGCGCGAGAAGCGCGGCATGAACTACGGCGACTACGCCTACGCCGAGCACTTCATCCAGGAAGGCTGGGGCACCTTCCAGCGCGTGAACATCGGACGGTCCGGTCAGGACTTCTCGATCTGGCTCCGGCCCGTCGAACCGCAGAACGCTGTTTTCGCCACGCGCGGCGCGCTTTACTTCCTCAACGAGCTCGCCACCAAGGGCATGTCGAAGGAGCGCTTCGAGCTGCAGCGCGGCTTCCTCACCGGCTACACGCACCTGTGGGAACAGACGGATGAACGGCGGCTGGGCTACGCCATCGACGATCTCTTCTACGGCACGAAGGACTTCCTCGAGAGCTACCGCAAGGCGATGGCCACGATGACCGTGGAGGATGTGAACGCGGCGGTGAAGCGGCACCTCACCAAGGACAAGCTCAACTTCGTCTACGTCGCGCAGGATGTGGACGCGCTGTCGAAGCTCCTTCGCGAGCAGTCGCCGACGCCGATCACGTATCCGACGCCGAAGCCCCCTGAGGTGATGGAGCTCGACAAGCAGATCATCGGGTATCCCATTCCGGTGAACCCGGCGTTCATCGAGATCCAGCCTGCTACATCCTTCATGGAGAAGTAGCGGCCGTACTCCGGAGTGCTATGTCCTCTGATTCGGGGACCCGGGAGGACGCGTGAGCCGAACCGCAGCGCTGGGACTTTCGGTCATCTTGTGCGCGAGCATCGCCTTCGCGCAGGCCACCGATCCGTTCCGCCGCAGCTTCGACGCGGTGCCGGTCAAGCCCACCCCCACCGCCAACTCCGGCATCGCGCAGGACGGCGCCGCGCTTCCGCCGCAGGGAAGCCTTCACGGCGCGGTGCTGCTGGACTTCAACCTCGGCGTGCTGTCTCTCAAGCTCGGCGACCAGAAGCTGGGCGATCTCATCCCCTACCGGATGGACGCTCACGCGATGCTCTCGTACCAGCTGCATCGAAGGTTCGAGATCGCGGGATCGATTCCGGTCACCGTCCTTCAGGGCGACAACTTCGAGCTGCTCAACGCGCAGGGCTTCCCTCAGCCTGGCGTCTCGGCGGTGGGGCTGGATGATCCGCGCCTGCTCGCCCGGTTCATGCTGCTGGATCCGGAGACGTTCCCTGTCGCGCTCACGGTGATCGGCGAAGTCCGAGCGCCCCTCGGCGCGGAGCAGAGCTTCCTCGGCGGGCACGGTTTTCTGCTCGCGCCGCGCGTCGCGATCGAGCGCGCGTTCGGACCGCTGCGCGTGCTCGGGAACGCCGGCTACCGCTTCCGCGACTACGGACAGTTCTTGAACCTGTACGTGGGCAACGAGTTCCACGCCTCTGCCGGCGTCATCTACCGGTTCGCGGATTACGAGAACATCAGCGGCATCGAGGCGCTCGCGGAGATGCACCTCTCCACGCCCACGAACGCGCCGTTCAACTTCCAGCAGGCGGACTCGCTCAAGTCGCCGTGGGAGCTGCTCGTCGGCGCCCGCGCGAGGCTCGTGAAGAACTGGGGCGCGGAGCTCTCCATTGGCCGCGGCATCGGGCTGCAGTCCGGCTACGGACGCGAGGCGCTGCGGGTCATCGCAGGCGTGCGCTACGACTTCAGCTACGCGGACAAGGATGGCGACGGCATCACCGACGATCTGGATGCGTGCGTCGATCAGCCCGAGGACAAGGATGGCTTCGAAGATTCGGATGGCTGCCCGGATCCGGACAACGATCAGGACGGGATTCTGGATGGGCAGGATCAGTGTCCGCTGGAGCCCGGCACCAAGGAGATGGACGGCTGCCCGGACCGCGACGGCGACGACATCCCGGACAACGTGGACAAGTGCCCCGATCAGCCAGGGCCCCCGGAGAATGACGGCTGCCCCGTGGAAGGCCCCGAGGTCACGCTCGAGTCCGACCGCATCCGCGTGAAGGGCAACGTGCAGTTCGAGACCGCGTCCGCGCAGATTCAGAAGCAGTCGTACGGGCTGCTCGACGAGGTCGCGAACGTCCTCAAGAAGAACCCGAAGATCGGCCCGGTGATGATCGAAGGTCACACCGACAACCGCGGCGGGCGGAACTACAACATCGACCTCTCCGAGCGCAGAGCCAAGTCCGTCGAGGACTACCTCGTGAAGCGCGGCATCGAACGCAAGCGCCTCTCGCACAAGGGCTTCGGGTTCGATCAGCCAGTGGCCACGAACGACACCCCTCTCGGGAGGGCGAAGAACCGCCGCGTCGACTTCCGCCTCACGAACGACAAGGACGAGAAGCACGAGGGCTCGGATTCCGTGAAGCCGAACGTGCAGGACAACAACGCGCCGCCGCCGCAGAGCGAGTCGCAGAAGTCGCAGACGGACGCCAAGGCCGCGACGGATGCCAACGCGGATGCAGGCACCGCGAGTGCGGCGAGCTCGGCGAAGAAAGAGGAGAAGGCGCCCGCGGAAGTGAAGGGCGCGGCGGACGCGGGGACCGCGGTGAAGAAGGAAGAGCCGCCTCCGGCGAAGAAGGACGAGAAGAAGAAGGCTCCTCCGCCGCCGCCCGCGAAGAAGAACGTGAAGGCTCCCGCGCCGAAGAAGTAATCGCTACTCCATCTCCGCGACTCGCGCCGCTCTCGTGGCCGGATTGAAGTACGCGGTCACGCGCTTGCCGTCCCAGAAGAGCAGCGCGGCGTCGGCTTTGAGGACCCACGTTCCCTTCTGCGTGTCGCTCGCGGCGGAGACGGTTTCGTATTCGTGGAGCCAGGCGGGGCCGCGCATTGGGGCGAGGAACAGCGGGCGGCCGTCGCGATCGAGGAAGCGCACGAGCTCCTGATCGAGGCTGTCGAGGTACGGCGTCGGCGCGGGCTTCGGTCCCACGATCTTTCGGTGCTTCTTCGAGGCGACGGGGACCGGGACTTCACTGACCTTCTTGCCGGTGATCGGATCCAACTCGAGCCAGGTCTTCGCGAGGACGATGAGCTTGCCGCGGCGGAGCCAGATGCCGTGCGGCGAGAGATCCTTCACCACGGCCGCGAGCGGATCCGTCGCGCTCCACGTTCCCGCCTTGTAGCGGATCGCCGCCGGGGCTTTCGGATCGGCGCTCGCGACGACGACGCCATCGGGCAACTCGGCGATCAGCACGGAGCGCGCCTCGGGGAAATCGAAGTGCTCGCGGTCCACGCCCTCGCGCGCGACGTCGATGCGAAAGCCGCGCTCGGACGTCCGCACCACCGCCGCGCCGTTTTCGAACGGCTGCAGCGAGTCCACCGCGCCGCTCCCGTCGAGCTTCCAGCGCTGCCACAGCCCGTGAACATCTCTCCTCGCGAGCGCCCCCGGACTCGCGAGCCACACATCGTCTCCTCGCACCGCGACCTGCACCCACGGCTCAGCCGGTGGCGGAACTTTCACCGGCTGCACCGCCGTGGCCTGCGCTTCGAGGCGGAACAGCTCGCCGCCCGCGAGGATCCACGCAGCGCCGGATTCTTCCGAGGCGACCGATTGCAACTTCGCGGGCAGCTCCGAGAGCGGAATCTCCTCCACGTCGTCGATCACCGAGACGCCGACGGGCGCGGCGGCAGGCGGGATCAGCGCGCCGGGCAGCTCGGGTTTGCACCAGAGCTGAACCGCGCCCGGTGGTGTGGCGTCCTTCCCTTCACTGCCGATCAAGAGCCGAGTGACGTCGGTTGCGATCCAGGCGTCAGCGCGCAGTTGGCCTCGCCGTTTCGCGCCGCCTTTTTCGAAGAGCACGAAGGGCCCGCGATGCGTGGTCCACGCGGCAGGGGCGGGCGAGAAGGAGGCGCGCTCTTCGTCCGGAGCCGCGCCCTTCGACGCGAACGCTCCGTTGAACAACTGTTCCCGTCCGTCTGCGCGCTTGATCACGAGGTCGCCCGAAGACAGCCGCGCGACGCCGCGGAAATCACCGGCCGCGGTGGCGCTCTCCACACCCGAACGGGCGTCGATGATGCGCAGCGCATCCGGCGAGAGGATCGCGACCTGATCGTCATTCCAGATCACGCCGCCTCGCGTGCCGGCGACGCCCGTCGGATGAACGGTGGAGATTGGGCCAAAGCTGTTCAGGTCAAAGAGGCCCATCGCGCGATCGCTCAGCCACGCCAGATGACCACCGGGGGCGAGGACGATCTTCCGAGGAATACCCACCGTGCTCCCCGAAGAGGCCGCGATCGAATCGCTCGCGCCACCGTCGGCGGCGGCTCCCCCTCTCTGCGTGAACTCGAGGCCGGCATCCTCTGCTCCGGACTCCCCGCTCAGGAACTCGAACCTCCGCACAGCCGCAAGCGATCCCGTCCCCTTCGAGCTCCCATCCGTGGTGAACGCGAAAACGTTCGCGTCCGCATCCACCAGCGCCACGAGACTCTCATCCGCCGCGAGCGCCACGACCGTCCCGCACTTGCCGCAACTCCACTTCGCGAGCTCCTTCTTGCCCGCGAGATCGAGCTCGCGCACGACGTTGTCAGCGGTCGCGACCCAGAGCTTGTCGCCGAGGAGCGAGTACGCGGTCGCTTCGAGATCGGGAACGACGTCGGCCGGCACTCGGTACTTGTTGAGCAGCTCGGAGACGATTTCTGTCGCCTTCGCCTGCGCGTCGGCGGGATCCACGTGCACCGACTCCCCGAGCGCCTGCTCTCGCGTCTCACGCTCTTCCCGGCCGACGTAGGAGTCGTAGCCGCGCGTCAGTGAATGGCCCGCGAGATCTCCTGTGTAGTGCTGACCGTCGACGGTGGTTCCTCGCCAGGCGTCAGCGGTGAGCTGCGCGGTCGCCCAGCCGTCGACGCCTGGCGCGAGATAGCGATCGACAGCGAAGGTCTTGGCGCTCCGCAGCGAGAGGCCTCCGGGATCGACGACGAGGAACTCGGCTCCATCTGGCGTGAGCTGGAGATCCAGCGGGAGCTCGGGGAAGGAGAACAGGAGTGCGCCGGGCGTGCAGTGGGGCGCGGGGACGGGCGTAACTCCGGGGCGGTGGGCGCAGGCGAGAAGTGTGAGAGCTACTGCCACCGCGGCTATTCGGGTGACGTGGCGGCGTGCCGCACCACACCTCGGCTCCGCTCGGCATTCGGGCGTCGCGCTTCGACTCCGCTCAGGGTGAACGGCGTCGCACCCACTTTTCATTTCGGCAGGTGCTCCTCGATCGTGTCGCGAAACCAGGATTCGCTCACCAATGCGCGGTGTCCGAGGATCACTTTCCCGTCCGGGGCGATGAAGTACATCGTTGGGAACGCTTCCACCTTGTACGCGTGAGCCAACGCGTCGGTGCTGAAGGCGGCGTAGTTCTCGAGGCCCGGGACCTTCGCTGCGAACTCCGTGATGTCCTCGCGCGAAGACGCGTCGTCGGCTGCCGCGACGAAGACGACGCCCTTCTTCTCGTACTCCTTCGCGACCTTCACGAGGTAAGGCATCTCTTCGCGGCACGGACCGCACCACGTCCCCCAGAAGTCGAGCACCACGAGCTTCCCGCCGTAGTCCGACAGCCTCGCTCGCCCTCCCTGATACTTTTCCAGATCGAAGACCGGCGCGGGCTCACCCTCCTTCACCAGCTTCATCTGCCCGCCTTCGTGCAGGCCCGCGATGACGAGCCCCGCGACGAACAGCGCAACGATCA
>JBJMQN010000192.1:0-4763 GCA_045802665.1 Myxococcaceae bacterium
CGCGGGCCGTTCGCGAACGAGTACCACCCGCGTGAGCTGATGAAGCTGGTCGAGTAGCGGGCACCGCTGGCGTCCAAAGTGACGCCCGCTCGCTCGGAAGCGGAAAAAGCGACAAGGCCCGCGCCCGGCCCATTTGAGGGTCGGCTCGCGGGCCTCAGCGACATCTCGCCGTCAGCGAGAGGTCAGAGATCGATCACGACCACGCCACGCGGAGGCTTCTCCTCATCCTCCGTCTCGCTTCGGCGCGGCGGCCGATCTTCGATTTGAAGCGGGAGCTCCGCCATCGGACGGTCGCGCTCATGCTCCTCGCGCGCTCGCTCACGACGTTTGATCTCCTCGATGATGAAAGCGTCGAGCATTTCTTTTGGACCACTCCGGGCTGAACTGCGCCGTCCCACTCAGGGCTGCCGCTGCAAACGTAAGACCCTGCCGGCCACTCTGCTTGCCACTTCGATTTTTTTCAGTGTAACGCACCAGATTCGGTCGGCAATCGCGAGCAAGGGGTAGGCCCTTGCCGCCATTCACCTACGTACACCGCAGGCAGGTGGCGGAGCCGCCATAACCGAGGGGTTGATTGCTCGGTCGCTTACAGTCTTCTGCGGGCTACTTCTGGCTCTCCGCCCGGCCCTTGAACGACTCCAGCATCTTGGGGAGCTGGTTCTCGGTGAGCGCCTTCACGATGCTCCCCGGAACCAGCGGCCCGAGCTTCATTTCGATCGCGTAGGTCGCCTTCGTCTTCCCGCCGCCCGCGTCCTCGAGCGTCCAGCTGCCGCGGTTGTCCTTCATGAACTCGCCGTTCACGAAGCTCCACTCGACCTTGTTCGGCTTCGTCTCCTTCATGTGCACCGTGTACTTGATGGTCTTGATCACATCGACCTCGTAGTTCACGTCGCACTCGTTGCCCTTGCGGTTGCTCGAGGTGACCTTCTTCACCTCTTTGAGGAACTCGCCGTAGCGGTCGTACTGCGTGATCACGTCGAAGACCTTCTCGACCGGGGCGTTGATGACGATGGAGCGCACTGCTTCGGCCATTTGGAACTCCCTCCGAAAAAATTAGATCGCGTAGTCGGGCTTCTTGTCGAACTTGTGGCGCGACTCCACGAAGCGGACCGTGCCCGTCTTCGATCGCATCACCACCGAGTGCGTCTCCGCGCCGCCCGAGATGAAGCGCACGCCCTTCAGGAAGTCGCCCGTGGTCACGCCGGTCGCCGCGAACATCACCTCACCGCGCGCGAGCTCCTCCGCCGTGTAGATCCGGTTCATGTCGGTGATGCCCATCTTCTTCGCGCGTTCGATCTCTTCGTTGTTCCGCGCCTTGAGCCGCCCGTGCATCTCGCCGCCCACGCAGCGAATCGCAGCCGCGGTGATCACGCCCTCGGGCGCGCCGCCGGTGCCCATCAGCACGTCCACGCCGGACTTCTCGAACGCCGTCGCGATGCCGCCGGCCACATCTCCATCCTCAATCAACCGGATGCGAGCGCCAGCTTTGCGGATCTCCGCGATCAGCTCCTCGTGCCGCGGCCGATCCAGCACGACGACCGTGAGATCCTCCACGTAGCGGTTCATCTTGTCGGCGATGCGCTGCAGGTTCTCCGTCGCGGACAGGCGCAGGTCGATCGCGCCCTTGGCGAGCGGCCCCACGACGAGCTTCTCCATGTACGTGTCGGGCGCGTTGAGCAGATGCCCCTTCATCGCCATCGCGACGACCGAAATCGAGCCCGGCCGGCCGTAGGCGCAGAGGTTCGTGCCCTCGAGTGGATCCACCGCGATGTCCACCGCGGTTGACGGCGCGCCCTCCTGCTTCTTGCCCACGTGCTCACCGATGTAGAGCATGGGCGCCTCGTCGCGCTCGCCCTCGCCGATCACGACGGTGCCTTCGATGTTCAGGTGATCGAACGCGCGGCGCATCGCCTCCACCGCCGCCGAGTCCGACTCGTTCTTCGTGCCGCGGCCCATCAACCGGGCGGACGCAATCGCCGCCATCTCGGTGACGCGCACCACTTCGAGCGCAAGGTTTCTATCCATGGTCTTTCTCTCTTCCCGAAAGCGCAGCGCCCTCCGCGCTCCGCAGCAATTGGGCCACCTTCTCCGGAATGCGGGTGGCCTTTCCATCTCTTCCGACGCACGCGTGCGTGGTCTTTCCAGTGGCGAGCAGAACTCCGTCCGCGTCGCGCCGGATGTCATAGCTGAAGCTGAGCGAGACCCGGCGGAGCTCCGTCACGGTCGCCTTGATGACCAGAAGGTCGTCATAGCGCGCGGACGCCTTGTAGCTGCACTGCGCGTCCACCACCGGCAACAGCGCCCCTTCAGCTTCCATCTCGCGGTAGCTCCAGCCCAACGCGCGCAGGTATTCCGCTCGGCTGAACTCCATGTAGCGGAAATAGTTCGCGTAGTAGACGACGCCCATCTGGTCGGTGTCGCCGTAGATCACTCGGAGCCGCGCTTCGACAGCCATTGGGGAAGAGCCAGACCGTAGTGGAAAAGTCTTTGGCGGTCGTGCGGAATCGCTGAAGGATGGCGCCGTATGAAGCGACTCCTCCTGGCCGGACTGCTGCTGCTCGCTGCGGAAGCGTTCGCCAAGCCGCCGAAGCTCACGCTCTTCATCTCCGTCGACTCGATGGGGACGGACATCTTTCAGCGCATGAAGCCGAGGCTGAAGTCGGGGCTCTCTCAGCTCAGCTCGCAAGGCGCGTTCTTCCCGGCGCTCCGCTACGAGTACGCCGAGGCGGTGACCGCTGCCGGCCATGCGACGCTCTCCACCGGCGCGAACCCGTGGCGGCACGGCATCGTGGGCAACCGGATCCTGAACCGGCAGACCGGAAAAGAGGACTCCATCCTCTCGGATCCGAATCACCCCGTGCTCGAGGCGCCGCCCGGAAAAGACGACGTCTCGCCGGAGAACCTCATCGCGGAGACGCTCTCGGACAAGGTGCGGCTGTTCACGCAGGCGCGCGGCAAGGCGGTCGCCGTGGCCGGAAAAGCGCGGGCGGCAATAGCGATGGGCGGTCACCTCGGCCAGGCGTGGTGGTTCCACGAGGGCGTGGGCAAATTCGTCACCGGCACGTACTACACGAAGGAGTTCCCGGCCTGGGTGAAGGGCTTCAACGAAAAGAACGTGCCCGCGAGCTTCTTCGGCAAGGACTGGGCGCTCTCCGCACCGGAGAAGGACTACGTGGGCCAGGACGACCGGCCGTTCGAATCCGACTGGTACGCGATGGGCCGGACGTTCCCGCACAAGATGACCGGCGGGCTGCCCTCGCCCGGGCCGCAATTCTATTCGGCGCTCACCTGCACGCCTTACCTGAACGATCTCATCGTGCAGTTCGCGAAGGCGGCGATCGACGGCGAGCAGCTCGGCAAGGACGACGTGCCGGATCTGCTCTCAGTGAGCTTCAGCGCGACGGATCGCGTCTACCACCTCTACGGCCCGTACTCGTGGGAGGCGCAGGACGCGATGCTCCGCCTCGACAAGGCGATCGGCGAGCTCGTCGCGGCGGCGGAGAAGGCGGCGGGCAAAGGCAATGTGCTCGTGGTCCTGTCGGCGGATCACGGCGGCGCGGCGGTGTCGGAAGAGTGGGCCGAGGCGGGTCTGCCATCCACACGGCTCAACCCGGCGACGCTTCAGCAGGGGCTCGGCAAAGAGCTGCAGGCGCACTTCGGGCAGGCGGATCTCGTCAGCGACATCGAGGAGACGGACCTCTACCTGAACCAGAAGTCGATCGCGGATCACAAGCTGGATGGCGCATCCGTCAGGCGCGCCGCGGCGCAGTGGCTTTTGCAGCAGCCGGACGTGGAGGTCGCCGTCGCGGCGGACGATCTCGCGGTGCAGACGGAGATGATGGGTTTTCTGAAGGCGCTCCGGCGCGGCTACTACCCGGGCCGCAGCGGCGATGTGCTGTTTCTCCTGAAGCCGTGGCGGATCCTCACCGACGAGCCCGCCGGGACGTCGCACGGGACGCCGTACTCGTACGACGCTCAGGTGCCGCTCATCCTCTGGGGCAAAGGCGTGAAGGCGGGCGTCTACGCGGAGGAGCATCCGGTGACGGATGTCGCTCCCACGGTTGCGACGCTGCTCGAGATGGGCGCGCCGGCGATGGCAGAGGGCAAGCCGATCGCCGAGGCGCTCTCCTCCGGGAAGTAGCGGCTTTCAGAACGAGAACGCCGTCGGCGCTCGGAGCGGGAGCTCTTCCACGCCGAACTTCGAGACGCGGGTGATCCAGCGGTACGGCCTCGGATCCTCCGCCTCGGCGTAGTTCTGCTGCACGGGTGCGTTGCCGAAGTGCATGCCGTAGGAGGTCGCAATAGGCACCCCGACGTAGCGGCCCACGAGGGCGACGAGGGAGACGATGAGGCTCACGGCGCTCGCCGTGGAGCTCGTCGCGGTGCTGCTGCCAGAGGTGACGAGCGCAATCGCGATGTCCATCACCAGCACGAGCGCCCCCAGCGTGAAGCTCGCCGCGTAGGCGCCGATCGCCGCTCCGACGAGTCCGGAATTTGTGGGCTCGTCCGCGAACGCCTTCTCCGCCAGCGCGCAATACAGCGGCGAGAGAAGGCCATGAATCAGGATCGCCCCCACGATGAGCACGACGCCCGCGCCCACCGTCCCGGTGCTGTTACCGGTCGTCAGCGTCGCCAGCGTGATGCCCACGATCGCCAGCGCCGCGACGACGTCCGCTCCGAACAGCGTCAGCCCGCCGACCAGCGCCTCGCCGCCCACCCAATCTCCCGCGTGGGGATCCGTCCGCAGCTTTGTCTGTGGCGGC
>JBJMQN010000193.1:0-4725 GCA_045802665.1 Myxococcaceae bacterium
GGGCGCGTGGTTCTGGCTGTCGAATCAGAAGCTCGACGAGTTCGTGAAGACGCCGTTCGGGAACGGCAACGTCACGGTGGATGTGCAGGCGAAGGGGCCGCTCGCGCTGGGGCAGCTGCTGCAGGAGAACAACGTCGTCTCTGACGCGGAGCTGTTCGCGAAGTACCTGCGCCGCGACAAGCTGATGCCGAAGATGAAGGCCGGCGAGTACGAGTTCGCGCTGCCGATGACGCCCGCTCAGGTCGCGGAGAAGATCGCCTCGGGCCAGGTGAAGACCTACAAGTTCACCGTCCCCGAAGGCCTGCGCACCGATGAGATCCTCCCCATCCTCGCGAGCTCGGAGCTGCACCTCAAAATCGAGAAGCTGAGCCAGCTCGTCGAGGACCGAGCGTTCCTCAAGAAGATCGGCGTCCCCGCGGACCGCATCGAAGGCTTCCTCTTCCCGGACACGTACACGTTCACCAAGGGCGCGAACGAAGAGGCGGTGCTGCAGAAGATGGTGGCCCGCACACTCGAGGAGTACAAAAAGGCGGACGCGCACCGGAAGCCCGGCAACAAGCTGGATCTTTTGCAGTCGATCACGCTCGCGTCGATCGTGGAGAAGGAGACCGGCGCCCCTGAGGAGCGGCCCCGCATCTCGTGCCTGTTCCACAACCGGCTCCGCCTCGGGATGAAGCTGCAGACGGACCCGACGGTGCTCTACGCGATGATGCTCTTGCGCGGCAGCTTCGTGAAGAACATCACCAGGCAGGACCTCATCACCGAGCACCCGTACAACACGTACACGATGAAGGGCCTGCCTCCCGGGCCCATCGCGAACCCGGGCGCGGCCGCGATTCAGGCGTCGCTCAACCCCATGGAGTGTGACGACCTTTTTTTCGTCTCCATGAACAACGGGCACCACGCGTTCTGCCCTGACTTGAAGTGCCACAACGCCGCCGTGCAGAAGTGGCAGGTCGAGTACTTCCACCACAAAGGCTAGTTCGCCCGGTAGACGAAGAACGGTCCGTCGAAGCCCGGCACGCGGGAGAACTTCCGGCCGTCGAACGTCACTGCATTCGTCTCGCTGGAGAGCCTCGCGTCGTTTCGCAGCGCGCCCTTCGCGGAGAGCACGATGTAGCGCGGCGTCAGCGTCTTCAGCCGTTCAGGAAAGCTGTTGTGGTCATCCGGCTTCTTCGGATCCGGCTGCCAGCGGTAGCGCGCCAGCTGCGTCTCGGGGAGCTCGCTGAAGAAGGCGACTTGAAGGTCTCGGTACTCGGAGTCGGTATCCAGCACCACGCCGTCTGACTGCCCTTTCAGCTCGCGCTTGAGCAGCTGCGCGACATTCATCACCGGCCGGGGGTTCGTCGTCACCGGGCTGATGGGCCGAAGCGCGTCCTGCATCCGCCCTTCGCGGTAGTAGGTGAAGAACGCGAGCCACAGAGGGAAGGCGACGGCGAGCGCGACGCCCGTGCCGGCGACAGCCCTTCGAACGACGGGCTTCGCCTCTCCGAAGAGCGCCTCGAAGCCGTAGAGAACGAACGGCAGCACGAAGACGATCTGGTTCAACGTGAAGCGCGCCAGCGGCACGAACGACAACAACAGCGCGGACTTCACCGCGTAATAAAGCGTCGGCGCGAGGACCCAGTACCCGAGCCACCTCAAGCTCGGGCGTTTGATGCAGGCGCGAATGAACCCATACAGCCCGAGCGCCCCCGCGATCGGCGTGAACGTCACCAGCGCCGCACCCGGCCAGAAGAAGAGACTCTGGACCCGGAAGCGCGCCTGACCCATCCAGGCGATTTCGCTCGTCGCCCAATTGCGGTGGAAGTCGTCGATGTAGCGGATGGGAAAGATGGCGCTGCCCGTCGCGACCTCGTTGCCGTGCATCCACAGGAGCGGAAACGGCAGCGACATCAAGAGGTACAGAACCCCTCGGGTGACGCCGGCCACGCGATCGCGGCCATTGAAAGTGAGCAGCACCGCGAGCAGCGGAATGAACGGCCAGGCGTCGTAGCGGACGGCGCAGGCCAGGTTCGTCAGCAGCGCGGCGTAGAAGAGCGGCTTGAAGGTGCCGAGCTGCAGGGCCTTCAGGAGCTGCCAGCCGAGGCAGAGGACGAGGAAGAGTCCCAGCGCTTCGCTCGCGGCGGTGGTGGACGCCTGCAGATGCACTCCCCACACGGAGAAGAGCAGGCACGCCCAGACGCCCGCGCGCCAGTCGTACAGCCGCCGGGAGATCGCGAACAACGGCAGTACGGACAGCGTTCCGAACAGCACGCTCACCCACCGTCCCGCATCCGTCTGCGGCAACCCGAGCTTCAGCGCGAGCCCGACGAGGTAGAGGTGCAGCGGGCCGAACTGAAACGCGCCATCGTCGAACGAGCGGATGAAGTGAGGATCATTCGCCCAGCGCGCCGCGAGATCGGTGCGGACCACCGCGTCGCCGTACAGGTTCTGGGTGAAGAAAAAGACCAGAAGTCTGGGCAGCAGCGCGGCCAATACCAGGGGCAGGACGAGCCGCCAGAGCGACGGCTCCGGCTCGGGCGGCGGGACCAGCGTGGGTCTGCGCGGCGCCGGTTTGGCTTCGTCCTGTTTCGCGGGCGCTTCGGACATCGACGGGGCGCGCACCCTACCCCATCGCTTCATGGGCGCAGAGAGGGGTGTGCGGCCATGTAATCGTGAACACCCCGGCTTGCGTAAAGGCTCATGCTTGAACGGTTGAGGAACGCGGCTGGGCGGATGGAACGCCGCTACCTATAATGAAGACGCCTTTTCACCCCGTGACGGCGGACTGGTAGCAAGCACAGTTCGCCGGACACGATCGGCACGCGCGGTTCCACTCCGCGGCGGGGTCCCGATTAGGCGTTGGGCACTGCGCCGGGTGAGTGGGAAATGAATCAGCGGCCAACTGTTGGGCTCCAATAGGACGCTGACCCTTCTGGGTTTTCCGAGGACCGATAAGACATGCAAGACGGGAAGAGCTGGGTCGCAAAGATCGCCGCGCTGCAGGACGCGAAGCAGTACGCGGAGCTGAACTGGGAGGGGTCCTTCGAGGACTACCTCAACATCGTCCGGCAGAACCCGAAGGTCACTCGGACCGCCTATCAGCGCCTGTACGACATGATCCTGTCGCACGGGAAGACCGAGTACATCGACAACAAGAAGAAGCTGGTTCGGTACAACTTCTTCTCGGATGAGCGGTCCGGTGGGCGCGACGCGATCTTCGGGCTCGACGTGCCGCTGATGAAGCTGGTGAACGTCTTCAAGTCCGCGGCGGCCGGCTACGGCACCGAGAAGCGCGTCATCCTCCTGCACGGTCCGGTGGGTTCGTCGAAGTCGACGATCGCTCGGCTCATCAAGAAGGGCATGGAGGAGTACAGCCGGTCACCGGAAGGCGCGATCTACAGCTTCAGCTGGGTCCCGGGCACGGCGGGCGACATCATCAAAGAGAAGATGAAGTGCCCGATGAATGAGGAGCCGCTCAACCTCATTCCGCGCGAGTGGCGTCCCAAGGTCTTCGGCGAGATCTGCCCGCCCGACTCCGGCTATCAGATTCCCGAAGGTACCGAGCTGTGCCCCGCCTGCCGCTTCGTCTTCAAGGACGTGATGACGGCGTACAAGGGCGACTTCCAGAAGGTCGTCGAGAACCACATCCGGGTGCACCGGCTCTTGCTGTCCGAGAAGGACCGCGTCGGCATCGGCACGTTCCAGCCGAAGGACGAGAAGAACCAGGACTCGACGGAGCTCACCGGCGACATCAACTACCGGAAGATCGCCGAGTACGGCTCCGACTCGGATCCGCGTGCGTTCAACTTCGACGGCGAGTTCAACATCGCCAACCGCGGCGTGATCGAGTTCGTGGAAGTGCTGAAGCTGGATGTCGCGTTCCTCTACGACCTGCTCGGCGCGTCGCAGGAGCACAAGATCAAGCCGAAGAAGTTCCCGCAGACCGACATCGACGAAGTGATCATCGGTCACACCAACGAGCCCGAATACAAGCGGCTCGAGACGAACGAGTTCATGGAGGCGTTGCGCGACCGTACGGTGAAGATCGACGTGCCGTACATCACCAAGCTCGCTGAAGAGCGGAAGATCTACGAGAAGGACTTCAACGCTCAGCGCATCAAGGGCAAGCACATCGCGCCGCACACGCTGGAGATGGCCGCGATGTGGGCGGTGCTGACGCGGCTGGAGGAGCCCAAGAAGCACAACCTCTCCGCGCTGCAGAAGCTGAAGCTCTACAACGGCAAGACGCTCCCGAACTTCACCGAAGACAACATCAAGGAGCTCCGCAAAGAGGCGCCGCGCGAGGGCATGGAAGGCATCAGCCCGCGCTACATCCAGGACAAGATCAGCAACGCGCTCGTGTCGGACAAGGGCGAGGGCTGCATCAACCCGTTCATGGTGCTGAACGAGCTGGAGGCGGGGCTTCGGACGCACTCGCTCATCTCGAACGAGGAGAACCGCAAGCGCTACCGCGAGCTGCTCACCGGGGTGAAGCAGGAATACGAAGACGTGGTGAAGAACGAGGTCCAGCGGGCCATCAGCGCCGACGAGGACTCGATCGCCAAGCTGTGCGCCAATTACATCGACAACATCAAGGCGTACACGCAGAAGGAAAAGGTCCGCAACAAGTACACCGGCCAGGACGAGGAGCCGGATGAGCGCTTGATGCGGTCGATCGAGGACAAGATCGACATCCCGGAGTCGCGCAAGGAAGACTTCCGGCGCGAGATCATGAACTAC
>JBJMQN010000194.1:0-9957 GCA_045802665.1 Myxococcaceae bacterium
GAACGCGACACCGGCTTGCTGACCACCATGAAGATGGTCCGGCGTTCGATCTCCCGGGAGAGCACGCCGCAGGAGAGGAAGATCGCGAGGAAGACCATGATCAGGCTCATCGAGCCGAGGCCGAAGTCGGTGAGAACCCGATCGAACGTGGCGACAGTCACCTCGGAGACCAGGGTCGAGCAGAGGAGGATGGCCACCGCGAACGCGGCGACCACGACCGTCACCCGGTTCCGGCGCGCCTCGCGGAACCCGTTCCACGCGATGGGCAGAAGGCCGTTCACGTGAAGATCTCCCCGCCGACAGACGACGTGCGTGCCGCAGAATCCACCGCGCTCATGAACAGCTCCTCCAGCGTGTGGCGCGCGGGGACGAGCTGTACGACGCGGCCGCCCCCGGTGATGACCGCGGCGGCCAACGCTGAGGCGTCCTGCGAAGGGATTCGCACGGTGAAGCGGTGGTCTCCTTCGCGCGTCAACGGCGCGTCGGGGCGGAGGAGCGCGCGAAGGCGCGGCTCATCGATCGCTTCCACTGTGAGCGCGCTCGCCGAGTCGTCCTGTGCGACGAGCTCATGAATCGTCCCTTCCTTCACCCGCTTGCCTGCCACCAGGATCGCGACGCGATCGCACATCGCCTCGACGTCCGGGATGATGTGACTGCAGAAGAGGACCGTCGCTCCGTTCCTCCGCTGCTCTTCGATGAGGTCGCGCATCTGTCTGCGGCCGATGGGATCGAGGCCGGAGGTGGGCTCGTCGAGGATGAGCAGCTTCGGCTGACCCACCAGCGCCTGCGCGAGCGCGACCCGCTGAACCATGCCCTTCGAATAGCGACGAATCTGGAGCTTCGCCGCGTGGCTCATCTCCACCAGCCCGAGCACCTGTTTGGCGCGAGCATCGAGGTCCCGGCCCGAGAGCCCGGCGAGCCGGCCGGCGAGCCGCACGAACTCGAGCCCCGTCAGATATTCGTAAGGCGCCGGATTCTCCGGCAGAAAGCCCACGCTCTTTCTCGTGGCCGCGTGCGAGACCGGTTGTCCGAACAGGCTCGCGGTGCCCGAGTCCTGCCTGACGAGGTTCATCAGGATCTTGATCGTCGTGGACTTGCCGGCGCCGTTCGGTCCGAGCAGGCCGTAGATCTTTCCGGCCTCGACGCTCAAATCCATCTGCTGCAAGGCGATCACGCGCCGGTTCATGAAAAATCCGACGCGATAGGTCTTCGAGAGTCCCCTCGCATCAATGGCCAGCTGGCTGCTCAAACGTGTCCTCCTTGTCTTCGATCAACTCGAGCCGTTGGTTGGTCGCGCTCGAACGCGCCCGGCCGTCTTCGTCGAAGCTGATCTGTCCGCCCATAGGATCTTCCGGCCGCGCTCTCAATTCTCCGGTCGCGACCAGCTCGTCCACCGAAGCTGGCATCCGCCCTCGCGCTGCCTTGAAACGCGCGGCTGCCTCGTCCACGAGCCGCAGCACCTTCTCTTGATCGATCTCGAGGACGCGCTGGGCGTAGAACGCACGCTCGTCTGGATCCGTGCTGTTGTCGGCGAGCGACCGCGCCAGCTCCTCGCTCGTTTCGAACGCGCCCGCCTGTGCGTAGAGCCGCGTGGCGAGCGCGGCCCACAGCTTCGGCGCGCCCGGTTCCCGCGAGAGCTCGGTGAGCAGGTTGGCTCCGGCCACGTAGTCGTGGTGGTAGAAGATGAGGTTCAGAGCGAGCTGGTAGCGCAGGCGCGTGTCGCGCGGAAATCTGGCGAGACCTTTCTTGAGGAGCGCCGTCGAGAGGTCGGTGTTTTCATATTCGACCCGCCCGACGCGGACGGGCAGGGCCGCCGCCGTAAAGAGATACGGGTAGTAGAAATCTGGATCGATGTCGGTGAGCAGATCCGCGTAGTAGTACGAGTCCCGAAACTCGTGCGGTGTGCGGGCCGCGCCAATCCGGTTGATCGCGATCAGCCAGAAGTAGTCCGCGGCGAGGAGCCGCTCCCCCGGGAACACGACCTTGATCGCGGCCGGGCGCGGAAGGATTGGCACATCGTCGGGAGTGCGAGGAGGCTCCTCCGGCGCGCGCGAGAGCGCGGCCACGCAGAGGGCACCGAGCACGAGGAGGATGAGGGAGGCTGCGCGCATAAAAAAAAAAGCACCCGGTCCAGAAGACCGGGTGCTCAGTCTGCCAAAGCCCTCAGAGGAGCGGCAGGGAATTACGGGCAGGAGACGTCGTTGTACGCGTTCGCCGGCGAGCCGCTGACCGCCGCGGTGATGCCGTCGTTGCCGCAGGTGCCCTGGAGGGAAACGCCCGTGACGTTCGAGGTGATCGCCCACGTGTCAGCGTCCGTCTCGTTGTCCACGTTGCCGATCGCCGTCGCGTTGAAGTCCTTGGTGCCGGAGGTCGTGATGCCGGCGGTCACTGCCTGGGTGCCGGTCGGGGTGTTCGGGAACTTCGCCTGGTCTTGGCCGATGCAGCCGGTGCTCGCGGTGCGGTTCGCATAGGTCTGAGCCGAGTTGCACGCCGCCATGCCGTAGCTGTAGCGGTTGCCGGCCTCAGGCTGGAAACCCACGGCGGTGAAGTCGGTGCTGTAGTTGTCCTTCTCGCCGAAGTACGCCTTCTGCGAGGTGTAGACGGTCTTGAGGTTGGTCTTCGCTTCGGACTGCTTGGACTTCGCCTGGAAGCGAATGAAGTTCGGGATCGCGATCGCCGCGAGAATTCCGATGATCGCGACGACGATCATCAGCTCAATCAGGGTGAAGCCGTGCTTCTTGAGTTTGTTGAACATGGTGCTCCTTGGGTGGGTGTTCTGCGGGACTACCCAGCGAGAATCCCGCTGGACGGGCGGACGGTAGCAAAGGCCGAGCCGAGCGCGAGAAGAAATCCGAGCCAGTCATTTCGCCGGGATACCTGAAGCGCCCCGCTGCGGCTGACAGGATCTGGCACCTGGGTGACGTTTTACGTCAGTCGTACCGGTTGGGGACCCTGGGCTGGCGCACAAGCGGGCCTGAGCACTCACCCCTCACGTTCGGAAAGAAGTGAAGAGATCGGAGGATGAAGCGCGTAATCATCGCGCCCCCGAGCGAGGTGGAAACTTCCCGACGCTTCGAACGTGCACGGATGCAGCACCCCCCACCCACCACGTCGACCCCGGACCCCCAGCCGCTGGCCGCCGCTCGGCTCGCGTGGCTGCTGCCCTCCGCCATAGGGGTCGCCACGGCCGTCGTGTTCGCGCAGTCACTCACGAACGACTTCGTGGGCTACGACGATCCGAACTACATCACCGAGAACGTTCACGTGCTCGGCGGGCTGACCTGGGCTGGCGTCAAGTGGGCGTTCACCGCGACGGTGATGGGTCACTGGCATCCGCTGACGTGGCTCTCGATCATGTTGGACGTGCAGCTCTTCGGGCTGCGTCCGTGGGGACACCACCTCACGAGCGTGCTGCTCCATTCGTGCTCGGCCGCCGCCGTCGCCTGGCTCTTGCTGGCCTGGACGAAGCGGCCGGGAGCGAGCGCAGTCGCCGCGGCGCTCTTCGCGATGCATCCGCTGCGGGTGGAGTCGGTCGCCTGGGCGGCGGAGCGCAAAGACGTCCTCTGCACCCTGCTGACCTTGCTCTCGCTGTGCGCCTGGACGCTGTATGCGCGTCGGAGATCGAAGCGCGCGTACGCGACCGCGCTCATTCTCTTCGCGCTGGCCCTGATGGCGAAGGCCATGGCGGTGACCTTGCCGGCGCTGCTCTTGCTCCTCGACTTCTGGCCACTCGAACGGTGGCGGACAACTCGCCGCCGAACGCTCGCGCTGGAGAAGGTGCCGTTCGTGGCGCTGGCTTTCGTGGCCGCTCTGATTGCGCCGTACGCGGTGCGGTCGGTGGGCGCGCTCGCGTCTCTGGAACGGCTGCCGCTCAGTGAACGCCTCCTGAACGCGGCGCTCAGCTATGGCCTCTATCTGTCGAAGGAGCTCTGGCCAGCGAAGCTCGCCATCTTCTACCCGCAGCCGAAGGGGTTCCATGGCGAGGTCTGGGCGTCAATCGTCGCGATCGTCGCGATCACCGCGGTGGCCATCCGGCTCCGACGGTCTGCACCCGCGCTCCTCGTGGGATGGCTGTGGTTTCTAGGCGTTCTGTTCCCCGTGAGCGGCGTCCTTCAGTCCGGGCTGCAGGCGTATGCTGACCGCTACACCTACCTGCCCTCGCTGGGGCTCTCGATCGCGCTGGTCTTCGGCGCCGCCACCGTGGTGCCTCTGCCCAGGCAGCCCACCGCCGCCGCCGCGCTCCTCTCGTGCGTGCTGCTGGTGGCCGTCACCAACATCCAGCTTGGCTACTGGTCCGACAGTGAGCGTCTCTTCCTTCACGCGACAGAGGTCGCCTCGCCGAATCCTCCGGCGGAGATCGCGCTCGGGGTGATCCGGGAGGAGCAGGGGAGATTGGACGAAGCCGAAGCGCACGAGCGGGCGGCACTCGCCGAGTGGCCTCTAGATCCCGTCGCGCAGGGAAACCTGGCGCGCATTCTCCTGAAGGCGGGTCGCGCCACCGAGGCGCTGCCGTACATCCAGGCGGCGTACGCGGACAACCCCAACATTCCGCTGACCATCACCGTGTACGCGAACACCCTCAAGGCGGTGGGACAGCGGCGAGAGGGCGAGCAGGTGTTGCGGACGGCGAGTGTTCGCCTTCCGCAAGACTCGGAGGCGCCCCTGCTGCTCGGCGCGTGGTACGCGGAAGACGGTCAGTTCGAACCGGCCCTCCAGCTGTTCACCGAAGCCGTTCGCCGAACGCCGGCGATGCCCGCGGCCCATCTGAACCGCGGGTTGGCGCTCGGACGGCTCAACCGCTACGCCGAGGCCGAAGCGGAGTTGAGAGAAGCGCTCAGACTCTACCCCGAGTACCAAAGCGCCCAGACCGCGCTCCACGCGCTGGAGGCCCGTGCAAGAAACCCGTGATCAGCCGGAGCCGATGCTCGCCGCCCGCGCGCCGCTCCGTCGCGCCGAGCGTTGGGCGGCTCTCCTGCCGTTGATCGCGGTGCTGGCTGGGTATGCGCCGGTCGCGACCGGGGGGTTTGCCTGGGACGACCACCTCCTCATCGAACAGCAGGGCGACGTGACGCATCTGGCCCCGCTGGGCCGCTATTTCGGAAAACGGTTCTGGAGCGATCCGCTCGACGCCTCCCGGTCGTTCTATCGCCCGCTCACGACGCTCTCGTATGCCCTGCAGTGGGCAGCCTCGGGTGGGGCGCCCCAGCCGTTTCATCTCGCCAACGTCGCGCTGCACCTTCTGGTCGCGCTCTGTCTGTTCGCGCTCTGCCGCCGCGCCGGAGCCGGACCGCTTCCCGCTGCGATGGGCGTCGCCCTCTTTTCGGTCCTGCCGCGGCTGACCGAATCCGTCGCGTGGATCTCCGGTAGAACGGACGTGCTGGCGACGCTGTTCGTCCTCGTCGCTTTTCTGCTCTGGACCCAGCCTCCACGGAACGCGCTCCAACGGTGGGGCGCTGCGGGTGCGCTCCTCGCCGGATTGCTCTGCAAGGAGGTCGCGCTCGCCGGCGCGGCGGGGCTCTTCGCGTTCGAGTGGAGCTCCAGTCGCGGCGCGCCGGCCCGAGCGCGCGCGCAGCGGCTCGGGCCAGTCGTCGTCGCCCTCGCCGCCTGGGGCCTGCTGCGAGCGTGGGCGACGCTCGCCGATCCCGTGACCGTGCCGCCGCAAACCAGCGCCCGGCTGGCGTTCCCCAGTCGCCTGGCCGCAGCATTCAACGCGCTCGGCGAGTACGTCCGGATGATCTGCTGGCCGTGGCGGCCCGCCCTTCAGATCGGCAGCGTCGACTCGCTCTCGCTCCCGCTCGCGGTGCTCGGCGGGGTGGCCGCGGTGGGGATCCTCCTGCTCGTCTGGAAGAGCCGCCGACGGCTCACTCGGTGGCAGGCCCTCGCCGCCGTCACGGCGGGCGCGGCGCTGGGAATGGTCCTGCCTCTGGTGCCGCTGAACATCGACGGGATCGCGGCTGACCGGTTCCTGTATCTGCCGGCCGCGATGCTGACCCTGCTGTGGGTGCCGAAGCGGCCGCTCCCGACGCTCCGCGCGAGGGGCGCGCTGGCGGCCTCCGCGCTCTTGCTCGCCTCCTTCGTGTGGGCGACCTCGGTGAGAGCGGCGGAGTGGAGCGACGAGTACACGCTGTGGCGGAAGGCAGTGGAGAGGCGGAGCGAACACCAGCCGATGATCCTGCTCGGCTATGCGAACGTCTTGATGGACGCGGAGCTCTACGGGCGCGCGTTGCCCGTCCTCGACCAGCTTCGGCAGGAGCTGGCCTCTCGACCCGACTTGAAGGTCTGGAACAGCTACGCCGTGTCGCTCGACAAGGTGGGACGCCGCGAGGAGGCGAGGGCACTCCTCGCGGACCTGGCCGCCCGCGCGCCGAACGCCATCCGCGTGAGGTTGAACCTGGCGCTCGTGTACGCCCGCGCCGGACAGTTCGAAGAAGCGCAACGCGAGCTCGCCTCCGTCGCGAGCACGGCGGGGCCCGCGGCGGTGGAGAAGGTTTCGGCCGTGGTGAACGAAGCGCACCGGCGCCTCGCTGCCCTGAACGGAGCAGAGCCGTCCCTCGCAAAGGAGACCGAGCGCGCGGAGGTTGCCGACCTTCTGGGAGCGAACTCCGACGCCGAACGGCACTGGCGGACGGTCCTCCTCTCACCCGAGGCGAGCCCGGAGCTTCGGGAGCGCGCCGCGGGCTATCTCGCTTTTCACGCAGAGCCGTTGGCCGCCGCGAAGGATCTCGATGAGCTCGAGGTCCGGGTGAAGGCCTCTGCGCGGCTTCCGCTGCTCAGGGAGATCGTGGCGGACCGGGATCGCCTGCGCTGAGCTCGCCTGAACCGCGAGCCGGTCAGCGCACCACGCGATAGAGCTGCCACGGCCCTTCTTGCGTCACCCGCTCCAGGCCGCCCAACTCGTAGGGGGCCTCTCCGCGGATCAGCACGAAGTCATAGAAGGCGTGGAAAGCGGGCCAGCTGAAGCCCACCGGCGTCGACTCGAGATTCGGCGGATTCGGGGGGACGGGCACCTGTTCGAGGATGGCCACCGGCAGGTTCCAGAACATCCTCGGGAAGGTCACCGCGAGATAGCCGCCGCGCTCCGCTTGAGCGTACGCGGCCTGATGAAGATAGGGCGCGCTGTCCATGATTTCGCCGTTCGGGTCGAAGTCCAGGTAGAGCAGCTTCTGCCGCATGGGCAGCGGCGCGACGGCTTCGTCGTATGAGCGCGCCTCGCGATCGAACGCCCACAGATGCGACCAGCCATTCAGGATCGCGCCCACTCCGCAGGCGAACAACAGCGCGCCGGTCAGCAGCGGCGCCCGGAGCAGCCCTCTCGTGGGGACGATGGCTGGAAGCAGCGTGAGCGCGATCACCCCGTGACGGAAGAAGATGAACTTGGCCGTGGGCGTGTGCTGAGGGGCGATGAAGAACAGGAGCAGGTTCCCCGCGAACAGCCCCAACAGGGGCAGGGCGTGCCGGTTGGTCTTGTCCCGAACTTCCCTCGCGGAGAGCAGCGCGAGCAGCAGCGCCGTCAGCAAGCTGAGGCCCAGTAGAACGGGCTCGGAGAGATCGGAGTACCCGCCGAGCACGTACCGGCCGAAGTTCGCGAGCCGCACGGGCAGCGGCGGACTGTAGGAGCCGCCATACGTCTGAGCGTTCCGACTCACCCAGACCCAGAGCGCGACGAGCGGCAGCGAGCTTCCGATCTCCAGCCGTCGCGCCCAGAGCGCCTGGCGATCTCCAACGATTGCCCAGAGCAGGCAGTAGCCGAGAAAGAGCGCGAGCCCATACACATGCGTGAGCGAGATGGCGACGAGCAGCGCGATGGCGCAAATCGTCCTTCCGGTGCTCCGAACGGGCTCGATCATCACCGCGAGCAGGATGAGCGTCAGCCCCAGCGCGAGGAGGAAGTTCACGAAGCCCCAGAAGAACGCGGCGCTGTAGATGAATGGGAACGCGAGGAAGGCCAGGGGCCACGGCTTCTTCAGGGCGCGGAGCAGCAGGGCGGTCCCGATCGGAATGGTCGCAACGGAAACCGCGACCACGAGGTTCATCGCCAGGTGCAGGGGCGAGACCTTCGCAAGCACCATGGCGAGGAGGTACGGGAGCACGTACAGCGTCCGCAGCCAGTCCACGCGGTAGAATTCGGCGAAGCCCCAGTCAGGCGAGCGCGCGTGAAGGAGGATCGATGTCACGGCCTCGTGTTGAGGGAGGTCCGTCATCGGAAGGTATCTGAGAGCGGCGCACGGCAGCGCGAAGCTGAGCAGCGCGCACCAGAGCAGCAGTCGCCCTGCGCGAGTGGAGGGGGCAACCGCGAGCAGCGTTCGCAGCGGCGACGGCTGAAGGGCGCTGGGCAGTTCGGTGTTCGGGCGAGCCATCGGACGTGAGTTTTCTCCAACCGGGGCGGCGGCGCGCTAGGTTTACCGGGTTTTGAACGCGTCTTTCTCCGCTCTTCCCGCCTGGATACCCGCGGCCTGGCTGTTCGTGCTCGGGAGCTGCGTCGGGAGCTTCCTGAACGTCGTCATCGCGCGGCTGCCGGAAGGCGCGAGCCTCGTGAAGCCGCGTTCGCGCTGCCCGAAGTGTGGCCACCAGCTCTCCTGGTTCGAGAACATCCCACTCTTCTCGTGGCTCGCGCTTCGCGGGAAGTGCCGCAACTGCAAGGCGCCGATCTCCGTCATTTATCCCGCCGTGGAGCTCCTCACCGCCCTGCTTTTCCTCGCGGCGCTCCACCGGTTCGATTGGGACTATCCGCTGCTGCCCGCGCTGCTCCTCATCTGTCTGCTCGTGCCGCTGACCTTCATCGACCTCGCCCACTGGATTCTCCCGCACGAGGTGACGATCCCGGGCATCGTGGTGGGGCTGTTGGTCGCCATTCCTCTGGGTTGGCCCCACCTGCGCGATTGCGCCATCGGCGCCGCGGCCGGCTTCGGCGCCTTCTGGGCGATGGAGTGGGTCGGCGAGAAGATCTTCAAGAAGGAAGCGCTCGGCGGAGGCGACAAGTTCCTGCTCGCGCTTCTCGGCGCGTTCCTCACGTGGCGGGCGCTGCTGGGCATCATCTTCCTCTCGTCGCTGCAGGGCTCCATCGTCGGGGTGACGCTGATCCTGCTCCGCGGCCGCGCCGGCCCCGCGCCCGAAGCTCCGCCCGAAGCTCCGGCGCCGGCCGCCGAGGCTTCCGAGGGGGACCCCGAGAAGCTGGAGGACGACTGGGTGCCCGGACCCACGAACATCCCCTTCGGACCGTGGCTCGCGCTCGCGGCGCTCGAGATCCTGCTCTTCGGCGGTAGCCTCGCCCGCTTCGCTCCGGGCCTCACGGGCGACCTGCTCGGGTTCGGCGGGTAACTGGGGATGGCGTGAAGACACGCATCGTCGCGATCGCTCTTTCGCTCACGCTCGCGAGCACGGCGCTCTTGATGCTCGTGCTGTGGCCCCTCCTGAGACCGCTCTGGCATTGGGCCGCCAACGGCGGCAACCCGCCTGTCGCGGCGGAGCTGATCTCGCGGCTTCGACTCCTGCTGCCCCCGCTGCTCATCCTCGACGTGATCGCGCTCGCGGTGATCAGCTACATCGTCCTCGACACGACCATCGGTCGCCCGCTGCGCCGCACCGAGGAGGTGGTGGAGCAGTTGCAAAACCTGCGGCTCGAGCTTCCCCTCGAAACTTCCGGTGGCGGGCCGTTGCTCTCGCGGATTCAGGCGAGCCTGCGCCGGATGGCGGACGCGCTGAAACGCGAGCAGCAGCTCACCTCTGCCCAACTTTCCGAGCTTCGGGAGAAGAACGAACGGCTCACCCGCGCGCAGGCGGAGCTGATCCGGTCCGAGCAGCTGGCGCTGCTCGGCAGAGTGGCGGCGGGAATCGCCCACGAGGTCGGCAACCCCCTGACGGGAATCCTGGGCTACCTCTCGCTCTTGAAAGACAAGCCGTCCTCGGGGCCGGAGGTGCGCAACTACCTCGCGCTGATCGAGTCCGAGGTTCAGCGGA
>JBJMQN010000195.1:0-6739 GCA_045802665.1 Myxococcaceae bacterium
CGTCGACTTGCCGTCCAGAATGACCGGCAGCGGCTCGGAGAGGGTGAGGGGCAGCGGACGCAGGAAGAGCGCTCGGAGGGAGCCGGCCGTCGCTCGCGTGGAGAGCATCCGGTAGCTGCCCTTGCGCATCGCGACGCGGAGGAAGTTGCAGCCGGATTTTCCCGGAGTCTCGACGTTGGGCCGAAGTCCGTCCTGCGAGATCGTGACGGTCTCGATCCCCTCGGTGCCGCCGTAGATGCGGAGCTCGTAGCGGCCCGGCGCGACGGTCTGCCGGATGTGGCAGGTGGTCGCGTCGACTTCGGTCTCGGTGAGGCGCGTGCGCTTCTCGCCCTCCATCCGGTACAGCTCGCAGCGGTTCTTGCGATCGCCGCTCGTCGCGAACAGGTACGACTCGGAGCGCGTGATGTCCACCCAGATGGAGCTGCTGCTGCCGTCGTAGTTGAACTGCCGCTTGAACGGACGATCGGACGCGACGGGCAGGATGTCCCGAGCGCGCTCCATCCAGTCCCCGTCCGTCATCTGCTCTTCGAGGATGCAGCCCAGCGGCGGCGAATCCACATCGAGCGGCGTCTCGTGCACCGACAGCAGGAACTCACCCGAGCTCGGGTTCTCGAAGTTCTGCATCTGCCAGCTCGAGCCGTACGCGCCATCCGCCCAGACGGTCTGAAGCAGCGGTGCCCACTGGAGACTCACCTGCGTCCCGGGCTCGCCGCGCAAGAGCGCGACGTGGCGGCCGGACTGATTCGCCATCGCGCTGCATTCGGGAACGAGCGCCTTCTCTTCGATCGAGCACGTCGCTTGAGGAGAGCTGAACATGCTCGTGGAGCCGTCCGCCGCGATCGCGTGGACTGACAGGCGGGTCGCCGACTTCGACGCCGACTCGCGCGAGAGGAACGCCGCGATCGGTTTCTCGGGCAGCTCCACCGTCGCGAGGCCGTGGCTGTTGAGCGTGACGGTGGCGATGCGTTCGGGCGTCCCCATCGGAAAGCCGTACGCGACGGTGAGGCTCGCATCTTCCGTCGTCGTGTCCGTCCAGGCCTTGCTGCCGGTGCCGTAAGCGGTGAGGAGGTAGTTGCCCGGCTCGAGGAACGTCTCCAGCCACCACTCGTAGATCGGCTGGCCGGCGCGAGGGCGCGGCGAGGTGTCCTGCGGAGTCACTTCCTCCAACCACTCGCCGTTTCTCCAGAGACGAATCTCGCCGACGTAACGGCCGGACACGCGGAGGGTCACCGGCTGCCGCTTGTCGATCGAGATCCAGAACGACGCCTGCTCCTGCGGCTTCAGCTGTTCGCGAAGCTCGTGGCGCGGCTCCAGCTTCGAAGGCTGCGGGTGGAGCTCCTTATACTCGCTCACGGTGAGCGCGACGTTGCCTTTGCCCTTCCGCTTGCTGTTGAGGCGTAGCTTGTAGGTGCCCGCATCGAGCAGCGCGTCGATCGTGCAGTTGGTCCGCCCCGCCGAGCCGGATGAGCTGAACGGACCCTGCACGTGATCGACGAGCGTGCAGGAGGTGCCCGAGCCGCTCTGCGCTTTGATGACCACGCGGGCCGCGCGATCGAGCGTGACGATCGCCTCCTGCGCTCCCTTCGCGGGGACAGAGGCGGGCGAGATGGAGGCGGCGTGGAGGAGGAGTGAGACCGAGACCAGCGGCAGGAGCATGGGGCAGGTGCCGGCCCCGGGAAGGGTGGGCGCGGGCCGCGCGGACTTAACAGCAAGCGGTGGGCCACTTCAGCAGTCGAATAGACCCGGCCGAAGGCGTGTCAGGGCTGACGCGAGGCCGAGTCCCGCTCGCCGCGAATCCACTCTCGGAGCGGCTTCGGGTCAGCGTCTTCGAACGCCTCGCGGTTCAGCGAATCGAGCCGCCGAATCAGCGCGTCGACTTCGGCGGCAGGTTGACGCTTCGGACCGCGGATCCGTTCGCAGAAGAAGGTGCGGCAGCCGAACGGGCGCGACGCGTACACCGTGCAGCGCTTTCCCTCCGCGTCGAGGAAGGGACAGCCGCCGTCAGCGCGCGTTTCCGGGAGCGCGTCCACGGCGTCGCGGAGAACCTGCCACTCGGAGGGGTAGAGCCACGGCTCGCGGTTGGTTTTCTGGAGCTGGCAGCATTCGCCGGAGGCCGGACACGAGTACGGCTTGTACGCCTCGTCCGCCTTGCGAAACACCGCGAGGGTCTCGAGGCGAGCCGCGCGCGCCGAGCTCAAGACAGCACGTGCTCCACGATCAGCGGTCCCACTTTTTCCGGCGCTTCGATCGTCGAGAAGTGCCCGACGCCGGAGAGGTACTTCACCTCCGGCTGCTGCTCGAAGTACGGCTCCATCCCGAACGTGAGCTCCTTGCCGAGCGCGACGTCCTCTTCGCCCCAGATCAGCCGGAACGGCGCTTTGATCTTCGGGTAGCGCGCGAACTTGAGGAGGCCACGAGGGCTCAACCCGTTCTTGAACATCTCGCGGTAGTACGAGACCGCCGCGCGAGCGGTGTCGCGGTTGGAGAAGTTCTGCGCGTACGGCTTCAGCCGCTCGCGGGTGAAGTGGCGCTTGTCCACTGCGGCCGAACGGAGCATCCGCGGAACGAGCGCACCGCCCTCTCGCGAGAGCGCGTACTCGGGCAGCAGCGGCACCTGGAAGAAGAACATGTACCAGCTGCGGCGGAGCTGGCTCGGCTTCCACATCTTCTTCGCCATCAGCGCAGGATGCGGGCAGTTCACGACGGAGAGTGACTCGACGCGGTCCGGGAAATGCGCCGCCACGTGGTAGGCGATCGCGCCGCCCCAGTCGTGTCCGACGAGGTGCACGCGATCGCGGCCGAGCTGGTCGATCATCTTCACGACGTCCAGCGCGAGCGTGTCGATGTCGTACCCGGACTCAGGCTTGTCGGTTCCCCCGTAGCCGCGGAGGTCGGGCGCGACGACGTAGAAGCCCGCGTCGCGGAGGTACGGCATCACCTCCAGCCACGAGGCGGAGAGCTCCGGGAAGCCGTGGAGCATCAGGACGACCGGCCGGCTGCGATCGCCATACGCGAGCGCGTGCACTTTGAGTCCGGTGTCGGTGAGCAGCGAGAGGTGCGCGGGGTTTTCCATGGGGAATCCGATGTGCGACGGACGCACCGTGCATGACGTGCACGACGGAGGCAATGGCGCTAAAAGGAAAGTGTGGCTGGCAAGGTCAAAGACCGCAGCGCGCCGTCGAAGGCTCCCGCGAAGGTTGGAGCCGCGAAACCCGCGTCTGCCGCAGCCGCCCCCGCGAAGCCTGCAGGTCCGAAGACGCCCGCCGTGCTGAGCCAGACCTCGCGCATGCACAAGGTCCAGGCCGCGATGAGCGGGGATGACGAGTTCAGCGTGTTCTCCGTCTCGCCGGTGGGCAGAGAGAAGAACCCGGTGGATCTGAAGCCCGCGGAGAAGGGCGCCGCCGAGAAGACCGACGGCGACAACCGCTTCGCGAAGTTCTTCAAGGGACTGGTTCGCGGCTGACGAGCTGGAAGACGCGTTCGTAGTCGCGCGCGCCGAAAGCTTTCTGCAGCTCCGCGTGCTCTCCACGCCGGATCGCCGCGAGGTACTCGTACTTTCGTGAGTGGTACCGAGCGACCGCTTTCGCGAGCTGCGCGCCTTCACTTCCGCCACGGAACAACGCGCCGTGGATGAAGAGGTTCCGGAACAGGTGCGCGGATTTTTCGAGCGCGGGGTTCTTGGAGTGGCGGCCTTCGGCGTTCGCTCGGAGCGCCCAGAGGAGTGCGTAGCGATCGTCCTTCGCCGCGCGATCTTCGACGGACGTCGCGAAGGTGTGCTCGATCAAGGCGCCCGAAGCCTGTGAAGGAAGTTTCGGCAACGCCTCGTGGACGATCATCTCCGGCTTCCAGATCGCCGCGTCCTTGCGAACGAGCCGCGCGCGCGTGTCTTTGAAGAAGAGGAAGCGCTTGTACGGGAGCGACACCCAGTTGCGGCGCCGGACCGTGTAGAGCGGGAGTGACGGCGAGCTCTGCTTCCACGCCTTCAGCTTCTGGAGCGATTCGGGCTCCACCCATTCGTCCGCGTCGAGGAAGAAGAGGTAGTCGAAGTCGCCGAGCAGCTTCACCGCCTCGGATCGCGCCGCACCGTACCCGCGCCAGGGCGTGTTGATCGATCGGATGCCGCGGGTGCGCGTGATCTCGGCGGAGACGTCGGTGCTCTGCGAATCCACCGCGACGACGTCGTCGCAGATCGCGGTGAGCGAATCGAGGCACGCAGGCAACGTGGCCGCGCTGTTCCCGTGAATGACGTAGCCGCCGAGGCGCATGGTGCGCGCAGCAAGCTATTCGGCGCGCGAGGCGGGATCGAGGATCTCCGCGTCCTTCGCGTACGAGCCCGCGCCGCCATCGAGCAGCGCGATCAGCCTTCGCGGCGTCTCCGACATGAAGGCCTGCTTGGTGAAGGCCTCGAAGCCCGCGGCCAGCGCCATCAACACGCCGGAGGAGCCGTGCGCCCACGCGCCGTCGAGGAAGTAGAACCGGAGGAAGCGCGCGATCGGCGAGAACGCGAGCTTGAGGAAGTTGGTTCGCTTGCCCTTCGCGCGGGCCTGAGCGGCGACGATCAGGCTGCGGTTGATCGCTTTGCGGAACAGTGTCGGGAGATCTTTGACGGGCTCGTGATCCAGCCACGCGCCTCGAAGCGGCTCGAGCTGCAGTCCGCTCGTGTCGAGCGGCGCATGCGGACTGTCGGTCTTCTGCCACCGGCACTTCTCGCGACGAACGAGCCGTGGGTGGCGCGTCCAGTTGAAGCCGGTGAGTGGAGGAGGGAAGGGGTTCTTGCGACGGAGGTAGAAACCGTCGGGCGCGTCGGTGCGGCAGATGGCGGAGAGGAGCTCCTCACGCAGCTCCGGGCTCACCCGTTCGTCCGCGTCCATCGTGAGGAGCCAGTCGCCGGTGGCGAGCGACGCTCCGAATTCCCGCTGCGCCGCGAAGGTGGTGTGCCGGTGCTGAACCGACTTCACAGGCAGCGTCTGCAATAGCGCCCAGGTGCCATCCGTGGAGCAGTCGTCGACGACGATGATCTCGTCACAGAACGAGAGCGAGGAGACGCACTTCTCGATCGTGTGCGCTTCGTTGAAGCAGAGGACGACGGCGGAGAGACGCAAGACGAGCCGCTCTCAGCAAAGTCGAAGCCAACGGAAATGCTGGAAATCGTGGGAGCCGAATCGGGGCTACGCGCGAAACTGCGACGTCGCCGTCAGAGCGGGGAAGGGCGGAGGCGTGACACCGGAGTCAGCGCTTGTCCGTCCAGAACAGGCAGTGGCCCTTGGTGAAGTTGCAGGCCACGAGGAGCTCGTCGACGTCGCCGTTCGGGTGCACGGGGCGGTGAATCGAGTAGCCGGGATTTCCGCGCGGGCCCGGCTCCAGCGTTCCCGTGAGCCACTCGGGCCACCACAGGTCGTACGGCACCGGCTTCGGTGTTGACCCCGCGATCTCGTCCATCGGCATGTCCGCGAAGTGCGGTTTGAGCTTTGGGCCTTCGGAGATCGGAAAGTGGAACGAGCCCCGCGAGTCGTTCGTTCGCGGATCGCTGCGGATCACGATCTCCGTCGCGTTGCGCGGCACGAACCAGGGCAGCCAGCCGCGCGAATCGAGCTTCGCTTCGTGCGCGGCTTTCCACGTCGGGTATTGCTCTTCGATGGAATCGGGCTTCGACAGTCCGCCGAACGCGAGGATCAGCGCCGTGCCGAAGAGCAACCCTCCACCCAGCCCCGCTCCGAGCGCGATGAGTTGAAGTCTGGAGAGCCGGAGAGCCACGAGACGGAGCAAGGCATAGGAATCGTGGCCGGGCAATCAAACGGCCCGTGAGAGCGGACGCACCGAGAGGCGGCGAGGTCCGGAGTCGTTTCTCGCGTGATCGCGCAAGGCGCCATCGCCGCTCAATGGCTCCGCGTTTCGCGCTACCTTCCGCCGCTCTTGAGGCGCGCTTTTACCCAGCCGATGACGCGGAATGCGTGGGCGATCCTCGCGCTCATCCTGCTCGCGTTTTCAATCAGCGCCTGGGCCACGAAGCCGTTGATCGACTTCCACGTGTTCCACACGGCGGCGACGCGGGCGCTGGGAGGTGAGGCGCTCTACCGCGAGTCCGACGGTGACATGCCGTTCAAGTACGCGCCGGTGATCGCCATTCTGATCGCCCCGATGGGATCAATCCCGGAGCGCGCGGCCGCGTTCCTCTGGCTCGTCGCCACGGCGCTGCTGCTGATCCGCTTCATCGATTACGCGCGCGCTCGCTACTTCCCCGAGGCTCCCGTCTGGGCGACGGCCCTGGTCGTCTTCTTTGTCCTCCACTTTCATCGCCACCTGCTCGAGCTGGGACAGTGTGACGTACTGATCCTCGCGCTCGCTGCGGAGAGTGAGATTCAGCGTGCGCGCCGGCCGCTGCTGTCAGGGGCGCTGCTCGCCCTGACCTGCCTGTTCAAGCCGCCGTTCCTGCTGTTCGCCGCGCTGGCGCTTCTCTTTCGCGAAGGGAAGCGACTCGCGGCCTTCGGAGCCGCACTTGCCGTCGGAGCAGTCGTTCCCATCCTCCGCTACGGCTTCGACGGAAACCTCGAACAGCTCCACGCGTGGCGCGAGACGCTCGCTCGAACGACGAGCCCCATGTTCTGCGCGCTCGATAACCAGAGCGTCTTCGGGCTCGTGTGCCGCTACCTGGCTCCCGCGGAGTCGTCAGGCGCAGGCGCTGCTCGCCGCCGCGGCGATCGCCCTGCTGCTACTTGCAGCGGCCGTCGCGATCGTCGGC
>JBJMQN010000196.1:0-6605 GCA_045802665.1 Myxococcaceae bacterium
ACAATCTTAAAAAAAACGACTCAAATCAGAACTCGGACCGCGAGGAGCTCTGACACGACGTGGAGCAACGTGTCCGGCCGCACCGGCTTCGCCAGCATCCGCTCCACCTGAAACAGCGGCAGCGCGCCCCCCTCGAAGCTCGAGATGACGATCACGGGGAGGCTCGCGTAGCTCGGATCATTCCGCAGCACGGTGATGAGATCGCTGCCGTTGAGCTTCGGCATGTCGAGGTCGGTGATGAGAACTCTGGGCGGAGCGGCGCGCGAGCGATGAAGGAGCTCCAACGCCGCGGCGCCATCGGTGGTGGCCTGCACGCGATAGCCCTGCTGCATGAGCAGCTCCACCATCGCCTGACGCACGAGCGCGTCATCCTCGGCGACTAGAATCCAGCCCTCTGACCCGTTCCCATCCACAGAGCCCCCGAACTTCCCCCGCCACCCAGAGTGTGAGCCAGTTTTTCTCCCAGTGAAGTTGCCCACCGTTCAACAAGGTCGAACCTGCCTCAAGATTTCAATGCACCGGACGCGCGACCGCTCTTAAGGTCTCGCGCCTCTTTCAACCCCATAGGAGAAACAACCATGTCCCGGTACACGCTGCCCGAACTGTCCTACGACTTCGGTGCCCTGGAGCCACACCTGTCGGGCAAGATCGTCGAGCTTCACCACGGGAAGCATCACAAGGCGTACGTGGATGGAGCGAACAAGGCGCTGGATGGGCTCTCCGAAGCCCGCGAGAAGAAGGACTTCGCCAAGGTCGGCGCGCTGGAGCGGGCGCTCGCGTTCAACGTCTCCGGCCACCTCCTGCACTGCCTCTACTGGCAGAACCTCGCTCCCAAGGCGGGCGGGGAACCGAGCGGCGCGCTCGCGGACGCGATCAAGCGCGACTTCGGCAGCTTCGATGCCTTCAAGAGCCAGCTGACCGAAGCGTCGATGACGACGATGGGCTCGGGCTGGGGCGTGCTCTCGTGGGAGCCGGTGCTCAAGAAGCTGCAGGTTGTCGTCCTGCACGATCATGAGTCGATCGCGGTCGTCGGCATGCAGCCGCTGATGGTGCTGGATGCGTGGGAGCACGCGTTCTACCTGCAGTACGGCCCGGGCAAGGCGGACTACTTCAAGGCCGTCTGGAACCTCTGGAACTGGAGCGACATCCAGGCGCGGTTCGAGAAGGCGCAGCAGACGGATCTGCTGCTCAAGAACGCCGCCGCGAAGTAGTTGGTGCTCAAACGAATCGGCCCCGCGCGCTCGGATGATTCGAGCAGCGGGGCCGAATCATTTTTACTTCTTGAAGGACCCTCGCCCCGCGATGTCATCGCCGTGCTTCGCGAGGTAGTCCTCGTACGATCCCTGGAAGTCGATCAAGCCATTCTTCGTGAACGCCCAGATCCGCGTCGCGAAGGTGTTGATCAAATCCCGGTCGTGCGTGACGACGAACGCGGTGCCCTCGTACTTCTGAAGCGCGTCGCCCAACGCGACGATCGACTCGAGGTCGAGGTGGTTCGTGGGATCGTCCAGCACGAGCACGTTGTCCTTCATCAGCATCAGCTTGCTGAACACGAGCCGCACCGCCTCGCCGCCTGACAGCGCGTGCGTGGGCTTCAGGCCCTCTTCGCCGCGGAACAGCATCCGGCCGCGGAGGCCGCGGACATCTTCGTTGCCCGCTCGGGGATCGAAGTTGTGCAGCCAGTCGAACGCGGTGGTGCCCTTCTCGATGATCGACTTGGCGTCCTGAGGCAGGTATCCGATGGAGGCCTCGTGGCCCCAGGTGATCTTCCCGGAGTCCGGCTTCGTCTCGCCCATCAGCATCTTGAGCAGCGTCGTCTTACCGGTACCGGTGGTGCCGATGATCGCGACCTTCTCCCCCTTGGTGACGAGCGCGCGGAAGTTCTCCACGATCACGCCGGACTCGTACTGCTTGGAGATGTTCTCCAGCTCCAGCGTCTGCTTTCCGGAGGCGCGCTTCTGCTCGAACTTGATGAACGGCCGTTCGATGTTGGACCGCTTCAGGTCGGAGAGCTGCAGCTTCTCCATCGCCTTCTTGCGGCTCTGCACCTGAGACGAACGCGTGCCGGCGGAGAACCGCGCGATGAAGTCCTGCAACTGCAGGATCTTCTTCTTCTTCTCCGCGTTCTCGTCTTCCACCCGCGAACGCGTCTGCGACTTGGCGATGATCATGTCGTCGTACCCGCCGGGGTAGAGGATGATCGCCTCGTAGTCGATGTCCGCGATGTGCGTGACGACCTCGTTGAGGAAGTGGCGGTCGTGGCTGATCGTGATCAGCACGCCTTCGTAGGAGGTGAGGAAGCGCTCCAGCCAGCGGATCGAGTCCAGGTCCAGGTTGTTCGTGGGCTCATCCAGAAGCAGCGCTTCGGGCTTGCCGAACAGCGCCTGCGAGAGGAGCACGCGCACGCGCAGACCCGCGGGGACCTCCTTCATCACCTTCTCGTGAAACTCCTCCGTCACGCCGAGGCCGGAGAGGAGCGACGCCGCGTTCGAGTCCGCCGAATAGCCGTCCTCTTCCGCGATCACCGTCTCGAGATCGGCGAGCTTGTTGCCGTCCTCTTCGGTGATGTCCGGCTTGGCGAGGATCGCGTCCTTCTCCTTCATCGCGGACCACAGGCCGGCGTTGCCCTGGATGACGACATCCAGCACTCGGACCTCTTCGAAGCCGGTCTGCTCCTGCTTGAGGACGGACGTCTTCTTGGGACGGCTCACCTGACCGGAGTCAGGCTCGAGGAAGCCCGCCATGATCTTCATGAACGTGGACTTGCCCGCGCCGTTCGGACCCGTGAGCCCGTAGCGCTTGCCTTCGGAGAAGCTGACGTTCACGTCTTCGAACAGCTTCTTGCCGCCGAAGGCTTTGGTGACGCCTATGACCTGGATGTTGGGCATTCGAGGGGGCGCTCTTTGCCTCAGCAGAGAGCGAATGGAAAGGGGAGATGGATTCGCGGTAACAGGGACGAACGATGAAGTGGGTGGTCGCCATCGCCGCAGCGCTCTTGCTGGAGACCGGCCTGCTCGCCGCCATCTCGTCGATCAGACCGCCCGCGATCGACGCGACCCTGGAAAACGCAAAGCCGGAGGAGGGGATTCCGGTCGTGTTCCGGAAGAGCGCGCCCGTCTCGAACCCCACGCCCGTGAAGCAGCAGGCCCCCACGAAGACCGGCCAGGCGAGCGCTGCGGTCAAACACGTCCCGACACTCACCGCGGTGGCGCCCGTTTCTCCGGTTCACGCAGCCACGCCCATACAGGAGCTGGCGAGCGATGAGCCTGCCGGCGCTGGCGCTGAGGTCGCGCTCTCTGGCGAAGGCTCAGGCACCGGCGCCGAGGTCGCACTCTCTGGCGAAGGCACGGTCGGTTCCGGCGAGCACACGGCCGACGCGGGCAGCGGAGGCTTCGCGCGCGCGGCCTCGGTCGCCGATCTGAGCAGCTACGGCGCACAGGTGATCGCCAGGATCGCGACGACGCGGCGGGACGTTCTTCAGATCCAGCGGATGCACCTGCAGGGGACCGCGACGCTGCTTCTGTCCATCGGGCGCGACGGACAGCTCGTGTCGCTCTCGCTCGGCCGTTCCGCGGGTCACCCGTTACTCGACAATGAAGCGCAGCGGATGGCGAAAGACGCGGCGCCCTATCCGCCGCTACCTGCCGAGTACGCGCAGGACACGCTTGCCCTCACCGTGCCGGTGAACTTCCACGCAGCGCAGTGAATGCCCTGATTGTCGACAGTCACCCGCAGCGGTACGAGCGCACCATGCGTATTCTTCCCGTCTTCCTCGTGCTCGCCTCTGCCCTTTTGTTGAGCTCGGAAGCTGACGCGTGCTCCGGCCCAGCGGGATTTTCGTTTGACGGATTGTTCCCGGCGGCAGGCGACACTGATGTTCCGGTGAACGCGCACGTGTTCGTGCGCGTGACGGGCGAACGGTTCGACGGCGGCGCCCTTTCACTCGGTCTGTTCGAAGTTCAGGGAGATGGCGGATCGGTGCAGGTTTCCGCAACGGTCACCCAGCTCGCGTTGCTCCCGGGTTCGTTTGAGAAGGGTTTCGAGCTGATCCCAACAGCCTCCCTCGCGATCAGCTCGTCATTCGAGGTCCGGGAAAGTGGGCAGCTGCTCGGCACGTTCACGACCACGGACCAGACCGACGTCACCCCGCCAGCCCTGGCGCCCGTCAGCATCGCGGAGGGCGTCGTGAATCCGCCGAACTCGTGCTGGGCGGGGGACGAAGAAGAGCTCGAGGTGACGTATCCGTCTGCCAGCTCCTTCACGGAGCCTGTGCGCTTCGAATTTCGTTCCGAGGACGGTGGTCAGCTGCTGAGCTCCCGGGAGGATCGCGGCGCGTTCGTCTTCTGCGCAGCGAACTACGTCGGAGCCTATCCGTTTGCGGGAAGACCGGATCGATTCGAGCTGCCGTCCGGTACCCACTCTCTCGAAGTGAGCTTGATCGATCGCGCCGGGAACCGATCGCAGCCGACGCGGGTTGCGTACACCGCGAGCTGCGACGCTGGCGCTTCGACTCCGCCGCTGTCGGATGCGGGCGACTCCGGTGACGCCGGGTCTAATGCGACGGACGACGACGCTGGCAACGTCGAAGATTCCGGAGCGGATGCCGGCACGTCCCTGCGCCATGATCCTGCGGGATGCTCGCTCGCGGGCATCGGCTTGGTGCCGGCCGCTGTACTGGCTTTCGCGCTGCTGCGACGACAAAGGCGTTGGGGACTGCGCTGAGCAGGCATTCTCGGGCGGATCATGTCCCGATTCGCAGCAGCTCGATCACCGGAAGGTCCTCGGACCGGTCCTCATTCAGATCGACCACGGCCTCGATCGCGAAGTCTTCGTTGCCTTCGGGGTCGACGAGGTTGTGACGCACGCTCCAGCGCTTCGGACCGTCCTGCTTTAGGAACGTCTTGTCCGGCCGGCGCGATCTCGGCGTGGTGTCGATCGCGGGATGCGCGGCGAAGTAGGGGGCGATCTCCGCTTCGAGCCGCGCGGCCGTCCACGGCTCCTCGCGCGGAAGAATGAGCGTCGTCGCGGTCTCATAGTCCTTCGCCGCGAGCGCCTTCACGAACCGGTGCAGATCGCTCCGCACCCGTCCCGCGAGCTTCCTCGGATCCGCCGCCAGCCGGGCCAGCGTCGGCATCGGGGCGATCTCGGTCGTCTGAACTTTCAGCTCCGGCGGCAGCGTCGGATCCATCCGCCGCTCCCACTCGTCCACCAGTGACGAATCGATCCCGCGCACCAGCGAGCGCAGGTACATCTCGACGTCCTCGACCTCGTCGCTTTTGAAGCTCTCCGGCACGTTCTGCACCAGCGTCTTGTATGCCTCGGACAGGTAGCGCAGCAGCACGCCTTCGGATCTCTGCAGCCCGTACTCGCGGATGTAGTCGTTGAAGCTCATGTACGTCGTGAGCAGCTCGCGGACGATCGACTTGGGGCGGATGTTGTCCTCGCCGATCCACGGGTGCTTCGCGGCGAACTTGTTGAACGTGCCGTAGACGAAGTCGCGGTTCGGCTTGGGGTACTCGACCTTCTCGAGCTCCGCCATCCGCTCCTCGTACTCCACGCCCTTCGCCTTCAGCTCCGCGATCTTGTCGCCCTTCGCCTTGTCGAGCTGCGCGTAGAGCACCACGTCCGGGTTCTCGAGGATCGCCTCCACGAGCGTCACCACATCCAGCGCGTACGTCTCGGATTCCTTCTCCAGCTGCGGCAGCGCCTCCATGAGATACAGCGACAACGTGTGGTGCAGCGAGAAGTCGTGCTGCAGGCTCTGATCGACCTTCAGATGCGGGGCCAGATAAGAGTTCCCGCGCATCAGGTTCACGATGCCCGCCGCGCGCAAGGTCCGCAGCTGCTGCGCGGCGAGCTTCTTCAATTTCAGCTTCGTGTAGTCGCGCTCGTGGCTTCGATGAATCAGCGTGACGAGGCGCCCGTAGCCGCCGCCATCCACCTTCGGCTCCGCCTGGAGCAGGCTCAACAGCAGTCCGTGCGTGACGTTGAAGCGCGACTCCAGCGGCTCGGGCTCTTTCGAGATCAGCCGTTCGAACGTCGTCTTGTCCCAATGCGCGTAGCCCTTCTGCGGCGGCTGGCGCTTCACCTGCTTCTTCCCGCCGGCCTTCTCCTTCTCACTGAGCTTGATGTTCTCGACGATGTGCTCCGGCGCCTGAACCACCACGAAGCCTTCATCGTCGAAGCCTTTGCGTCCCGCTCGACCGGCGACCTGCTTGAAATCGCGCACGGTGAGGATTCCGGTCTTCTCGCCGTCGTACTTGCAGAGCTGCGTGAAGAGCACCGTGCGAATGGGAATGTTCACGCCCACGCCCAGCGTGTCCGTCCCGCTCACGACTTTCAGCAATCCCTGCTGCGCCAGCTTCTCCACCAGCAGCCGGTACTTGGGCAGAAGCCCCGCGTGGTGCAACCCGACGCCGTGCTTCAGAAAGCGCTGCAGATCCTTCCCGAACGGCGTGTCGAACTTCGCGCCCTCCAAGGGCTTCGCGATCTCCGCCTTCTCCTCCTTCGACGAGAAGTTCACCGACATGAGGTTCTGCGCCTGCTCCGCCGCCGCGCGCTGCGTGAAGTTGACGAGGTAGATGGGATACCGCTTGAGCGCGATG
>JBJMQN010000197.1:0-7598 GCA_045802665.1 Myxococcaceae bacterium
CCGGGCTCGGGACGGGACTCGGCCTGTTCGTGTGCCGCGGTCTCGTCGACGCGATGGCGGGAAGGATGGAGATCGAGAGCGCCGTGGGAGTGGGAACGACGGCGCGCGTGCTTCTTCCGGCGAGCAACGGCTAACTCAGAACATCGCGTTTCGCACCGAACCGCTTCGATTCACACAAGCGGTCTAGCGCGCCCGCTCCGGATCCGGCGTCACGTGCGGTCTCACGGCGGTCACCAGCAGCTTCCCGACTTCCAGCGCGGCCTGCAGGACGAGCACGTGCTCCGCGGCGATCACCGCGAACGGGCGCGTCGGACCTCGGCGCACATCGAAGCCAGCCGCAACTCGCGCGAGCTCCTTCGCGATCTCGAGATACGGCGCCTGCGGAAGCCTCGCGACGACGCTCCACGCGTCCGCGGAGAGCTCGACTCGAAGAAGCTGCCCACCTGGCTCGCGCTGAGTTTCGACGGTCTGCATGCGCGCGGTGATGATTCACGCTGCATGCCCGGCGATCCGCACTCCAAGTCTCAGGAACGACTGAGTGACTCGTGATCGCCGGTCAACAGAAGGACAGAACTTACAGCCCACTGTCGGAAATCATTTCGGTCCCACCCCCGGAGGTGCACGACGAAAGCTTGCCGCGCACCGTCCGGTGGAGGTCACCGCGCTCCGACTTCAGATCGGCATGAAGATCTTGAGGCCCGTGCGGCTCGCCGCGCCCGCCAGCGTGTTGTTCTCGATGAAGTCGCTGCAGGACGAGTGGCCATCACCGGTGGTGATCGCCGTGTGACCGTAGAGCCGCCCCGCCGTCGTGGAGGTGTGCTCCCACGTGAGGATGAGGCCCGGGATCTTCAGCGCCTTCGAGAGCGGAATGTGAACCTGCTTGAACTTGCTCTTCGGCAGGTTGTTGTCGATCTGGTTGCCGTTTCCGTAGACCGAGATCCCCATCGCGTTCCGAATCGCCTTGCTCACGCCGGTGGCGCAGAGGCCATGGCTCACGTAGCCGCCCATGCTCATCGCCGCGGACTTCCCGGCCGCCGCGAGCTTGCGCATCGTCGAGGACACGTTGCCCACGCCCGGACGGATGACGTGGTTCACCGACTTGAGGCCGAGCTCCTTGCGGACGCGGTTCGTGCCCTTGAGCCCCATCTTGTACTCGGCGGGCTGCAGGTCGTGGAGCGCCTTGTGGCGGTCGTGCCGGATCGCCGCGCGATCGTGCTTCAGCTCCTTGTGATCGTGCTTGATGACGTTGCGGTCGTGCTTGATCTCATGGCGATCGGACTTGATCTGCTTCCGCTCGGAGAGAATCGTCGCGCGATCCTTCTGCACGTTCGCCCGGCCGGCCGCGATGAGCGGGTCGTACTTCGCCTTCACCGCCGCCGCCTGCGCGTCGAGCTGCTGCAGCCCGCCGGTCAGCATCGGATCGGGAAGAATTGAATTCGGGTTCAGCGGATCCGGCGTGCCGTTCGGGTACTGCGCGATCAGCGCCTGCCGCTTCGCCTCGATGTTGGCGAGGCTCTTCTGCTTCGCCGTCACGTCCTTCTTCAGCTGCGTGGCGTGGCGATCGTGAAGCTTGTGGGCGTGCTTGCCCTCCTTCACGTTCTTCTCGAGCCGGTTGTGATCCTTCTTCAGCTCGTGGCGATCCTTGTGGAGGTCGTGCACGTCCTTGCTGTGCTCATGCTTCGCCTTGTTCAGATGCTTGATGTCGTTGTGAAGGCGGGTGACGGCTTTGTTCACGGACACGGTTCACTCCCGATAGGACGTGTGAGGTCAGCTGCTGCGAATGGCTGAATTGCACCGCATCCCCTCTGAGCGCGCAATGTGTGCCTTCTGTCGCCGTGAGCAGCGCGGTGTGCAGCGGCCGAGCGAACGTGCATCCCCGAGGGAGCGCTGAGCCAAATGAGCGTCACTCGCGGGTGACGTGTTCAGGGCAACCTCGCGCAGAGAGGGCGTCGATCACGGGCTCGAACGCGCGGGACTGCGGCTCCGGGAAGTCGCCGTTCTTCAGCGTGGAAATCGCGCCGAGGAACCTCGGCCAAGCCTTTCCGCACGTCTCGTACAGCTTCGAGAACGCGTCCTTCCCCACCCCGTACGTGTGCATCCCCGCGAGCGTCGCGTTGTTGATCATCCGCTTCGTCCGGAGCTCGCTTCGCAGCACATCCAGGATCCGCGTCTTGGCCGCGAGCTTCTCGTCGTCGCTGAGAGTGCCACCGTAGAGCTCCACGAGCTCTTTGCGAGCCTGGAGCATTCGTTCCACGCGTTGCTCTCGCCACTGCTCGGTCGCGATCCACTTCGCCGTGCGTTCGTCGTCCTTGCCGAACGTCTCCTCCAGCCAGACCGGCGTGAGCCTGTCCGCGACGAAGCTCGCGAGGCTCTCGTTGAAGGCCGATTGCCCGCCCACGTACACCGTCGCGTGCACGCTCTCGTGCAGGATGATGTTCGCGAAATCTCCGAGCGCCTCCGGCCCCGCGCTGATCATCGTGGAGAGCACCGGATCCGAGAGCACACCCAGCGTCGAGTAGGCGTCCGCCTCGCGCACGTCCACGTCCAGCGGCTGACTCGCGGCGAGCTTGTCCGCGAAGTCGTGCGCCGCCTTCTCGTGGAAGTAGCCGAGGTACGGCACCGAGCCCACGAACGGGAACCACCACGTCTTCGGCGTGAGCGAGAGCCTCGGCGCGGCCTGCACGACCCACACCGCCGCTTCGCGATGCAGGTCTGCGTACTTCTCGTAGCTGTCGGACGGCGTGAGGCCCCGCGTCTTGCCCCAGTCCTTGATCGGCCGCGCCTGACGCAGCACCTCGCGCACGTGAGGTGAAACGTCATTGCGATGGAGCACGATCGGAATCGGCTCCGCGCGGTTCATGAGATCGAACTGCCCGCACGCCGCCTGCGCGAGGTAGCGCGTCTGCAGACACCCGGTGCTCAGCGCGGCGATGACGAATGTAAGTGCGAGCCGGTGCAGGCCGCCGAGTCTAGAGCGACGGTTGCCGGGTTCGCAGCAACCGCTATGGTTCGGCCCTCAGTTTCGTTTCCGGAGCTTCCATGGCCCTGCCGCTGACTTTCGCGTTCGACGCCCTCGCTGACTTCATCTCGCGGACGACGGATCCTTCGGCGGTTCCCGGCGCGGCGATCGCGCCGGCGGTCACCTTTCAGGACGAGACGCACCAGCGCGACAACGACGTTCGTCAGGCAGAGGCGAACGCTCGCGCGAGTCGCGACACGGCGCTGCAGGCCTTCCTTCAGGACCTCCGCAAGGCGATCGCGGATCCCGCTCGAGCGGATCCCGATACGCGCGCGCAGATTGCCCGGCAGCTCGAAGAGCAGAAGCGGCAGCTGCTTCAGGGCGACGGCTTCGGCACGCGCCGCAAAGACCTTCCGCCCGAGATCGACCGAGCGCTTCAGTTCATCAAGACCAACGACCCGGCCGCGGCGCCGCCCGAGGTCGCGGGCGATGACGATCTGGAGATCGACCCAGAAGTGCTCGCCGAGCTGTCAGCGCTGGGCAGCGACGATCCGTTCCTCGTGGAGTTCGAGGAGCATGACCCCGAAGCCGGCCGCATCCGCGACTTCGTGCAGCGCTACTTCTCCGAGGGGTTCGAGGATCACCGGCCGCGCGATGCGAGCAAGCCGCTCGATCAGCAGCAGCCGCAGACTCAACGCAACGAGCCCAGGGTCGTGGGCGACTCGTCGCTGCAGCTCGTCTCCGCGCAGATGGAACCCGCCGAGAAGCGCGCGTTCATTCAGCTCAAGCCCGAGCAGCGCGGCCAGTACCTCGCGATGAACGCGGACGAGAAGAGCTTCGTGCGTCAGCTCCAGCCCGATGAGCGCGAGCACTATTTCACGCTGAACCCCGACAGCCGCGAGCAGTTCCGGAAGCTCGCCCCCGAGGTCCGCACCCAGCGCGGGCAGGAGACGAAGAAGGCGCAGGCCGCCGCGGCGAAGACGCCTCCCGAGGAGCTGTCGAAGTCCATCGCGCAGAATCTGATGAAGGCGTTGGACATCTCCGCGGCGCGGGATCCGGAGCTGCGCGAGAAGGCCATGACGCTGGCGTGGAACTTCGTGACGTCCACGAATGGTGACCGCGCGAAGGCGGAGATGGGAACGCTCAAGGCGCTGCTCGCGGATCCGCAGATCTCGCAGCCGCTGATGGACGATCTCCAGGAGACGTTGGAGGAAGCGACGTCGCCGGCCGCGCGTGCGTACTCGGAGACGGACCCTGTGAAAAAAGAGGAGAAGTCCTCCTCGCCCGAGGATGGCGAGCTGAAGAAGAAGCTGAAAAAAGGCGCGGGCAACTACGGCGCGCACTTCCAGCGGATCCGCCACACGCTGCCGCAGCTCGCACAGCAGCTCGTGCAGCCCGGGCTCACGAGAAAGAACCTGCTCGACGGCATGAAGAAGGCCGTGATCGTCAGCGCGGACTACCTCGTGAACTATCCGAAGCGCGCGGGCGGCTCAGCGCAGAAGAGCGGCGGCGGCGCGCCGATGGGGTTCAAGCACAGGACGATCGCGGGGTAAGCGACTCCGGTCGAACGTTGAGCGGATCGGTCGGTGGCGAGCTCGTTCGGGTGAGCGGAGCGCACGGTACCGACCGCGCTGCACTTCCAGATTGGAAGTGCATGGGGAATCACTTCCACAATGGAAGTTCGAAGCGGCCGCCCCCGCTTCAGTGTCTGCGGACGCGGGGCTGTCCCTGAAAACCACCGGTCAGAGCGCCGAAAACGGGCGCGGACCGTAAGTTCTCAGGGACAGGGGGTCACGCGTTCACGTTCTTCATGCCGGCTTCCGGATAACGGAGCCCGGCGGCGGCGCCCTTTGGTGCGACGTCCTCGATGCGGCGCAGATCTTCCTTGGTCAGCGAGATCTCCGCGGCGGCCTTGTTCTCCTCGAGGTGCTTGGGCCGCGTGGTTCCCGGAATCGGCACGATGTCCGGTCCCTGCGCCATCACCCACGCGAGCGCGAGCTGCGACGCCGTACACTTCTTCTCCTTCGCGATGTCGTTCACGCGATCGACGAGGTCGAGGTTCTTCTTGAAGTTCTCGCCCTGGAAGCGCGGCGAGCTCCTCCGGTAGTCGTTCTCAGGAAGATCCTCGAGCTTGCGGAAGCGGCCCGTCAGGAACCCGCGCCCGAGCGGGCTGTACGCGACGAAGCCAATGCCCAGCTCGCGCGTCGTCTGAAGAATTCCGTCCTCGGGATCGCGCGTCCACAGCGAGTACTCCGTCTGCAGCGCGGAGATGGGATGCACCTTGTGCGCGCGGCGAATCGTCTCCGACGACGCCTCCGAGAGCCCGAGGTAGCGGACCTTGCCCGCCTTCACGAGCTCCGCCATGGCGCCCACGGTCTCCTCGATGGGAACGGTCCGGTCCACCCGGTGCTGGTAGTAGAGATCGATCGTGTCGACGCCGAGTCTGCGCAACGACGCGTCGCATGCCTTCTTCACGTAGTCGGCCTTGCCGCTGATGCCGAGGTAGCCGCCCTTCTCGTCGCGCATGTTCCCGAACTTGGTGGCGAGGACGAACTTGTCGCGCTTGCCCTTCACCGCTCGGCCGACGAGCTCTTCGTTCTTGAAGGGGCCGTACATGTCGGCGGTGTCGAGGAAGTTGATCCCCAGCTCCAGCGCCCGGTGAATCGTCGCGATCGACTCCGCCTCGGAGCCGCTCACGTAGAACTCGCTCATCCCCATGCACCCGAGGCCGAGCGCGGACACTTCGAGAGAACGTCCCAGCTTGCGCGTTTTCATGGCCGCCCTCTCTACGGACGCCCGCGCACCGATTCAATCAAATCAGCCGCAAGCTTCCGGGATCGAACGGCCGCGCTACCGCTTCCGGAGCTTCACGTTCGCGGTCACATCCGACCGCAGATCCACTTTCACATCGGCGCTGCGTCCGCGATCGCCCACGAGGTGCAGCTGCAAGAGCTCCGAGCTCCTCGGCAGGTTCACTCGCAGCGGCGTGACGCCCAGCACCTCACCCGTCTTCTGATTGAAGACCACGGCACCCTGCGGATCCGAGTTCACCACCAGCATGACCGGCTTCACTGGCAGCGGCGCTGGCGGCGCGATCTGCAGCGCGCTGTTCACCGCGGCCATTTCATCGAGCGAGTCTGCCCTGCGCACGGGCGATTCCGGAATGACCGGAGCGACCGACGGCTGCACCGTGATCGGCGCCTTCGACGGCACGCGCAGCAACACCAACCCACCACCCAGCGCCAGCAACGCCGCAGCTCCGATCACGACGCGGCGACCGAGCTTCCGCGACCGCTTCTTCCTCGTCAGCGGATAGACCGGGGACGAGCCGGTGCGCTTGAGCTCGAGCTTCGCTCGGATCAGATCGATCTCTGCCGCGAGCTCCGCCATCGAGGCGAAGCGCTCCGCGGGCGCTTTCTCGAGGCACATCTCCACGAGCTCGCGCAGCTCCTGCGGAATCGCCTCTCCGAACGCGGACTGATCGGGCAGCGGCGGCGGCGGCGTGTGGACGATGTCTCGAACGAGCTTCTCGAAATCTGTCGTGGAGAACGGCAGCTTCCCGGAGAGCATCCGGTAGAGCACGACGCCCAGCGCGTACATGTCCGCGCGGCCGTCGATCTTCTCGCCCATGGCCTGTTCGGGCGCCATGTACGCGGGAGTTCCAACGACGACGCCGACCTGCGTCTTGAAGACCGGAACGTTCGCGGCGCTGCTGACCAGCGGTTCGACATCGTTCGACTGGAGCTTCGCGATGCCGAAATCCAGCACCTTCGCGTAGAGGCGACCGTCGCGCTGCGTGAGGAAGAGGTTGTCCGGTTTGAGATCGCGGTGAACGACGCCGACCTGATGCGCGGCGTGCAGCGCGTTCGCGACCTGGCTACAGATCCGGAGCGAATCCTCCAGCGACACGTGGCCTGCCTCGAGCCGCTCGCGGAGGGTTTTCCCCTCGAGGAACTCCATCACGCAGTAGACGTGGCGGCTGCCGTCGGCCGCGTGCTCGTCCATGAAGTCGCTGATCTGCACGATGTGCGGATGGCTGACCTGATTGACCGCTCGCGCCTCCTGAAAGAAGCGCTGGACCTGGTTGCGATCGGACGCGAGCTGCGGCTTCAGGATCTTGAGCGCGACCTGACGGCCCAGCTTGCTGTGACGCGCGAGGTACACCTGCCCCATCGCGCCTTCGCCGAGCAGCTTCTCCAGCTTGTAGCTCCCCAGCTCATCGCCCTCGCTCACCAGCGTGAAGGAGACCTTGCCGCCACTGTGACCGGGCAGCGGCAGCGTGCCTTCGACGAGGCCCGAGAGCGCCATCCGCACGGACTCCGCGCTGCCGTAGCGGTGCGCCGGATCCTTCGCGAGGCACTTGTGGATGATCGATGCGAGCCGCGAAGCAGAAGGGGGCAGCGGCGGCGCCGCGTCGTGCAGGTGCTTTCGCCGCGTCTCGCTCGGATCCACCGAGGTGAACGGCGGAAAACCCGTGAGCGCTTCGTAGAGCAGAACGCCGAGCGCGTAGATGTCGGAGCGCTGCGTGGAGCGATTGCCCGAGATGCGCTCCGGAGCGAGGTACTCGGGCTCGACGAGGACGGTGCTGCTCGGCAGCGGGAATGGGCGCCTGGTCCGCAGAAGAGCGAGCCCATAGTCC